>JAKEEW010000674.1 GCA_022616375.1 Sporichthyaceae bacterium | reverse complement strand
GGGACGTACACCGTGCCGTGGCCGGCCTCCACCCGCTCGAACAGCCGGCGTGCGTGACGTCCGAGTTTCCGGACCTGTCCGGTGGCCGCCCAGATCAGGGCGTGAGCATCGGTAACCGCCAGCTCGGTCAGGCGATCAGTCCTGACTGAACTTCCTGGCCGCCCGACCCGCTTGGTCCGCTCGCGTGGCATCCAACACCGCGTCGGGAGAGCTGTGCAGCCGCGCGCTGCCGATCAGGCTGAACGGCTCCGCCGACGCCCGCTCGCTAACTCGGGCAACGACGGTCTCGAGTGTCGCGACCCGAGCCTCCAGCTCGGCCAGGTATGCTTCACTGACCAGGACGGCCCGCTCGGCCCGGTCCCGGTGCGCGATCACCACCTTCCGCCCCGGCCGCTCGACTACTTCATCGAACAATTCGAACACTCTGGTCCGTACGGCCGAAATCGGTATGATCTCGTACATCGCGATCTCCTAAGGAACGAAACCGGGCTTACCTGTACAATATATTGTACAAGTATGTGCGATCGGTGGTCAACCCCCGGCATCAAGGCGATCCCGGGCCGATCGCCCAGAGCTCTACCCGGTCATCCTTGAACCGGGGCACGGCCACCCGGCTGCGCGCGGCGTCGAAGCCGATGTCGGCGGGAACCGCGATGCCAACAATCAGTCGCCGGCGCGATCCTCGACTAAAGAGGTAGACGCTGCTGTCGGCTTTACTGGACACCAGGACGCGTCCATCGGGCAGGACTTCAACCCCGTCGTAGTTCCCCGGCCCGCGACCGACCGGTTCCAGTTTCCGGCCATCGACGCTCCAGCCGTAGATCGTCCGAGAACCCCCATCGGGGACGACCAGCAGCCGGCCGGTACGGCCATCCCAGGCAATGCCGTTGGGCGTGCCCAGTGCGCGGTCGGCGAACGCCACTGAGGCGACCCGCCCCTGGATCCGGATCACCCGACCCCGACCGCTGTCGGTGAGATACAGGGTGCCATCCGGTGCCGCGGCGAGATCGTTGGTGAATCCCGGCTCGAGCGCGCTGAGATCGATGCTGGCCAGCGGGGCACCGGTGCGCCGATCGAACCCCCGTACGGCGTCGATGTCGCTGGCCCACAGGGTGTCGCCGACGATCACCAGGCCGCGGGGGGCGTGCAGGGTCACGCCGTCCCGGCCGCCGGTGATAAATCGTAAGGAGTCCACCATCCCGTCGGCCGTGAGGCGGCTGATGAACCCGTTGTTGTCGGGCTG
>JAKEEW010000673.1 GCA_022616375.1 Sporichthyaceae bacterium | reverse complement strand
GTCTAGGTCGTGTCTGACAAGTCCTGGTGGATGCGGGCGGCGATCCAGGCGTCGTCCGGCAAGGCGGAGGAGGAGTCGATAGTGGAGCTATGGCGACTCTCGACTTCGCGGCCGGTCGACGCCTGGGCGCCGAACCGCGCCGCCAAGGATTTGTCAGACACGACCTAGTCGTAGTCGTAGAAACCGTGCCCGCTTTTGCGACCGAGCGCGCCGGCCGCGACCATCCGGGACAGCAGCTCGGGCGGGAAGAACTTCTCGTCCGCGGTCTCCTCGTAGATGTTCAAGGTGGCGTGCCGCAGGATGTCCACCCCGGTGAGGTCGACCGTGGCCAGCGGCCCCATCGCGTGGCCGAAGCCGAGCTTGCAGGCCGTGTCGATGTCCTCGGCGGTGGCGATGCCGGCCTCGTAGAGCCGCACCGCCTCCATCGCCAGTGCGCAGATCAGCCGGGTGGTGACGAACCCGGCCACGTCCCGGTTCACTACCACGCAGGTCTTGCCGACCGACTCGGCGAACTCCCTGGCTTGATCCAGCGCATGGTCCGAGGTGGCATAGCCGCGGACCAGCTCGCACAGCTTCATCAACGGCACCGGGGAGAAGAAGTGTGTGCCGACCACCCGCTCCGGGTGACTGGTGACCGCGGCGATCCGGGTGATCGGAATGGCCGAGGTGTTGGTCGCCAGCACGGTGTCCTCGGCGCAGATCCGGTCCAGGATCCGGAATACGTCGTGCTTGACGTCGAGCTGCTCGAACACGGCCTCCACGACCAGGTCGGCGTCCGCTGCCGAGTCCAGGTCGATGGTGGTGCTGATCCGGCCCAGGGCGGCCTGCGCGTCGGCCGCGGCGATGGTGCCCTTCTCGACGAACTTTGCGAAGGACTTCTCGATCGCGTTCCGGCCGCGTTGCACCGCGGCGCCGGTGAGGTCCCGCAGCACTACCTGGTAGCCGGCCTGGGCAGCGACCTGGGCGATGCCGGAACCCATCAGCCCGGCACCGATCACAGCGATCTTCTTCGACACGGCACCCTCCTGATCACACCCGGCCGGAGGACGGGTCGCCCGCGAGCTTAGAGGATGCCGACGGCTAGATCAGCAGGCAGATCAGTAGGCGCTGCGGACCGCGGCCTGCGGAGCCCGCCCGAGACCAAGCTCGATCGCGATCGGATCGTGGATGTAGTTCGGCCGCAGGTCAGCGTCGTGGAAGATGCGGTGGAACACCGGCGTGGTCGCGCCAGAGATCGGCGGCACGATCCAGCTCCACTCCGCCGGGGTCGGCCGGCCGTGCTTGTTCTCCCGGCGCAGGTGGGACAGGAAGTGCCGGGACTCGGTGTGGTGGTCGGCGATGGTCACCCCGGCCTTGGCGTAGGAGTCGAGCACCGCCACGTTCAGCTCGACCACCGCCCGATCCCGCCACAGGCTGCGCTCGTCCGAGGTGTCCAGGCCGAGCCCGCGGGCGATCGCGGGCAGCATGTCGTAGCGGTAGCTGTCGGCCAGGTTGCGGGCGCCGATCTCGGTGCCCATGTACCAGCCGTTGAACGGCGCGCACGGGTAGCGCAGCCCGCCGATCTCCAGCGTCATGTTCGAGATCGCCGGCACCGCGTGCCAGCGCAACCCGAGCTCGGCGAACCAGTCGTAGCGCGGATGGCTGATCGGCACCTCGAGCACGGCGTCGGCCGGCACCGGGAACCAGGCCGGCGGCCGGCCTGGCAGCTGCACGATCAGCGGCAGCGGGTCGAACCGGGTGCCGTCCCCACCCGGCCAGCCCAGGTTGCGAGCCAGCGCGGTGAACTGCGCATACCGCGGATCGCCCACCACGGCGCCGTCCGGCTGCCGGTAGCCGGCGTACCTGATCAACTGTTCGTTCCAGATCCGCGGCCCGTCCTCGGTCAGAGATCCCCGCGGCTGGTCCGGCCGGGCCGGTGCGAAGACGGTGATGGTCGGACGGATCCGCCCGCTGTTGGTGGCCTCCCGCAGGTGCGAGACCGCCTCGGCGGCGATCCCGGCCGCGGTGGTGATGTGTCTGCGATCTCTGACCCGCAGGCTCTGCCAGTACAGCCGGCCGATGCACCGGCTGGAGTTCCGCCAGGCCACCCGGGCACCGAACGTAAGCTCGCCCGGCGTGTGCTCGTAGGTCCCGTCGTTGCCGACCTGCTTGCGGACCTCCCGCAGCCGGGCGTCGAACAGGCCGGAGCCGGAGGACTCGGCGTAGTAGAGACGGAGGAACGCTTCGGCCTCGGCGAGGTCTACGCCGTTCGAGCCGGGCTGCTCCCGCGCCACCCTGCCCCCTTAGAAGCGTGGTATTCAGGCGGCTACTTTAAGTGACCGATAGCGGTCTTCGCGGCGAAACTGGGTGAATCCCTGCTCCCGCGCAGCTGGCGGGTCGAGCGCTGGTCAGTTGGCCGGTGGAGAGCTGGTCCAGTGGCCGGGCAGGTGGCCGGTCCGGACGCCGCTCGGGGTCCGCGTAGGCTCGGCCGCATGGTCAACCTCACCCGCATCTACACCAAGACCGGCGACGACGGCAGCACCTCGCTCGGCGACATGAGCCGGACCAGCAAGAACGACCCGCGGCTGATCGCCTACGCCGACGTGGACGAGGCGAACTCCGCGATCGGGGTGGCGCTTGCGCTGGGCGCTCTGCCGGAGCCGATCGTGCAGCTGCTCACCGCGATCCAGAATGACCTGTTCGACGTGGGTGGGGATCTGTGCACGCCGGTGGTCGAGGATCCGAAGTTCCCACAGCTGCGGATCACCGAGGACTACATCACGATGCTCGAGTCGGCCTGCGACCAGTACAACGAGGATCTGTCCAAGCTGCGCAGCTTCATCCTGCCCGGCGGCACGTCCGGGGCGGCGCTGCTGCACGTGGCCAGGACGGTCGTGCGCCGGGCCGAGCGGTCGGCCTGGGCGGCCTTGGACGAGTACCGCCGGACCATGAACCCGCTGACCGCCAGGTACCTGAACCGGCTCTCCGACCTGCTGTTCATCTTGGCCAGGACCGCCAACACCGAGCGCGGCGACGTGCTCTGGCAGCCGGGCACCCGCCAGACCTAGCCCGACCACCCCGACTCCGCGATCATTACGCACCGGAGAGCGTGCGATTCGCCTGATTTGTGATAGGTCGTCACGTCCGCGGGTGCGTAATGATCCAAGAAGTGCGGAGAGTAGACGCGCTAGTACTCCAACCGCAGAACGTGATCACGGTGGCCGTGTGGTGAGGCGCTGTAGTCGTCGCTTGTAGTGGCTGCGTTTGGCTTGGGCTTGTCGTCGTCG
>JAKEEW010000097.1 GCA_022616375.1 Sporichthyaceae bacterium | reverse complement strand
TGGTCACCCGCGGGCGAGCTGGTCGATCCTGCCGACCTCGGCCGGAGTCAGCCCGAAGCTGAACACGTCGAGATTCGCGCCGATCCGCTCCGGTGTTGCGGACTTCGGGATCACCACGATGCCGTGCTCCAGGTGCCAGCGCAGCACCACCTGAGCCGGCGTCACGGCGTGCGCCTCGGCTATCTCGACCAGCCGCCGATCACGCAGGTCCGAGCTCTTGAACGGGCTGTAGCCCTCGAGCACGACGCCGCGCTCCCGATGCTCGGCCAGCCGCTTCGGGTCGTACAGCGCCGGCGCCCACCGGATCTGGTTGACCGCGGGCGCCTCACCGGTAGCCATGATCAACTCGTCCAGCTGCGGAGTGTTGTAGTTGCTCACCCCGATCGCTCGGGCCAGCCCATCGTCGCGAAGCTGCCGGAACCGCTCCCAGGTGCGCACCAGGGTGCCGCCGCGCGGTGGCCAGTGCACCAGCCACAGATCCACGTAGTCGGTGCCGAGCGCGCGCAGGCTCTCGGCAAGTGTGCGCTGCTCCTGACCGGCCTGGCCGGGCGGCAGTTTGGTGGTGATGAACACCTCACGCCGGTCCAACCCGCTGTCGGCGACGGCGCGGCCCACCTCGACCTCGTTGCCGTACATCGTGGCCGTGTCGATGTGCCGGTATCCCGCCTCCAGCGCCAAACGCAACGCCTGGTAGCCACCGCTACCGCGCAGCTGCCAGGTACCGAAGCCGACCAGCGGCAGCTCTACCGCACCGGGCAACGTCACGGTCCGGGCATCCTCGAGATCTGTCATGTCTGCAATCCTGCCTCGCGCTCTACGCTGTCAGCACCACCGGCCGTATCCCGACCAAGGAGATCGATGGGCGACCAGCAAGCCGTCCAGCAGCACGCTGTCCAATCGCCAACCGTCCAGCAGCAAGCCGCCCAGCCTGATCAGCTCATCCAGCTGGTCCAGGAATTCCTGGCCGAGCACGCGCCGGACCAGATGCCCAGGCTCGAGTTTCTCCGGGCCAGGTTCGACGCCGGACTGGCCTGGGTGAACTTCCCAGTCGGCCTGGGTGGCCTGGGCGCCCCGCGAAGCCTGCAGCAGGTCGTCGACGCGGAGTTCGCCGCGGCCGGGGCACCGACCAACCAGCCGGAGCGGATCGGCATCGGGTTGGGTATGGCCGCGCCTACGATCCTGCGCTGCGGCACCGACCAGCAACGCCAGCGCTACTTGCGCCCGCTGTGGACCGGTGAGGAGGTCTGGTGCCAGCTGTTCAGTGAGCCCGGCGCCGGCTCGGATCTGGCGGCGCTCGGCACCCGCGCGGTCAAGGACGGCGACGACTGGCTGGTGACCGGGCAGAAGGTGTGGACCTCGATGGCGCACGAGGCCAAGTGGGCACTGCTGGTCGCCCGTACCGATCCCGATCTGCCCAAGCATCAGGGCATCAGCTACTTCATCGCGGACATGACCGACCCTGGCGTCGAGGTGCGGCCGCTGCGCCAGCTCACCGGCGAGACCGAGTTCAACGAGGTGTTCCTGACCGACGTCCGGATCCCGCCTGACCGGTTGATCGGCGCGGTCGGGGACGGCTGGCGGGTGGCCCAGACCACGCTCATGCACGAGCGGGTAGCGATCGGCGGCGGCGCGCTCCCCCGCGAAGGCGGCGCGATCGGCCTGGTCACCCGGCCGTGGCGGGAACGCCCTGAGATCCGCACCCCTGGCATGCACGATGCCGTGCTGCGGGCCTGGGTGGCAGCCGAGGCGGTCCGGCTGACCGGGGAACGGATTCGCCAGCAACTCGCCGCCGGACAACCTGGCCCCGAAGGTTCGGCGGCCAAGTTCGGCTACGCGAGGCTGAACCAGGAGGTCAGTGGGCTGGCCCTGGAACTGCTCGGCGAGGAGGGCCTGCGCTACGACGACTACTCGATGCGCCGGCCGGACCGGGTGGACTTCTTCAACCGCTCCCCCGGCTTCGCCTACCTGCGGGCGAAGGGCAACTCGATCGAGGGCGGCACGTCGGAGATCCTGCGGAACATCATCGCCGAGCGAGTGCTCGGACTACCCACCGAGCCGCGGGTGGACAAGGACGTGGCCTGGAAGGATTTGCCCCGATGAGCGTCGCGACACCGGCCGCGACGGCGGCGCCCACCCTGCTGTACAGCGAGACCGAGGACGACCTGCGAGCCAGCGTGCGAGGGCTGCTGACCGACCGCAGCCCGTGGCCGGAGGTGCTGCGCCGCACCGAGTCCGACCAGCCCTACGATCCTGATCTGTGGCGCCGGCTGGCGACCGAGCTCGGGGTAGCCGGGCTGCCGATCGGCGAGGCGGACGGCGGCGCCGGCGCGAGTTGGCGGGAGACCGCGATCGTGCTCGAAGAGCTCGGTCGAGCGGTCACGCCGAGCCCGTTTTTCGGCAGCGCAGTGCTGGCCACTGCCGCGGCCATGGCCTGCGGAGCCGGCGAGCTGCTCGGACAGCTAGCCACCGGCGAGCACACCGGGACGCTCGCGATCCCGCTGAGCACCGGACCCGATGACCCGTTCCCGGCGGCCGTACGCGGCGACGGCTCGACCGTCAGCGGCTCGATCAGCAGTGTCGCCGACGCGCGCTCGGCCACTGTCGTGCTGGTGCCGGCCACCGACCAGGACGGCCCGGCGCTCTACCAAGTGGACGCCACCAGGGTCGGCATCGCGCCGGTGCTGGCGCTCGATCTGACCCGGCCGCTGGCCGACCTCAACTTCGACGCGGCAACGGCCACCCGGCTGGCGTCCGGCGACCAGGCCGAGGAAGCGATCCGGGTAGCGGTGCGAACCGGGGCCGGGCTACTCGCCTCCGAACAGCTCGGATTGGCCGAGCGGTGCCTGGAGATGACCGTCGAATACCTCAAGTCGCGTTACCAGTTCGGGCGGCCGGTCGGCTCGTTCCAGGCGCTCAAGCACCGGCTCGCGGACCTGTGGGTGGCCATCACCCAGAGCCGGGCTCTGGCCAGGTACGCGGCCGCCTGCCTGGCCACCGACCACCCGGACACCGATGTCGCGGTAAGCCTGGCCCAGGCGCACTGCTCGGCCACCGCGGTGCTAGCGGCCGAGGAGTGCGTACAACTGCACGGCGGGATCGGATTCACCTGGGAGCACCCGGCCCACCTCTACCTGAAGCGGGCCAAAAGCAGCGCGCTGACCCTGGGCACGCCGGACCGGCACCGGATCGCGCTGGCCAGGTTGGTCGACCTACCGGCCCCCTGAGCCGGCCATCGGAACCCCGAAGCCCCGGCAGCTGTAGAGAAGGCATCAGGCTGTAGGGCTGAGGGGAGGCCGAGGTGACCGGATTCTCGCGGCTGGTGCGTTGGCTTGGAGCGGTCGGTGCGGTGATCCTGCTCGCGTCCTGCCAAAGCTCGGAGGGCCCCACACCGGTCGCCGACCCGACCACGACACGGTCGGCTCCGTCCTCGACGCCCGGGATTCCGCCTTTGCCGGACACCTGTCCGTCGGCTCAACCCGGACCGGGCGAGGCCGGCGAGGTGCTCATCCCAGGACCGAGCAACGGTCTGTCACCGTCGGACACCGCCGGCGAGCCGATGGTGCTGGAGGCAACAGTTCTGGACCCGGACTGCCAGCCGGCACCCGGCGCACTGGTCAACCTGTGGCACACCGATGCCGCCGGTCACTACGGCACCAAGCAGACCGACTGCTGCTTCTACCGGTCACCGGACATGCCGACGGCGACGGCCGGTTCCGGCTGGAGACCATCCGCCCTGGTCAGTACGCCGAGCCGAACGCGCCACCTGCGCACATCCACTTGGAGATCACGCATGCCGCGGGCCGGCACATGAGCGAGGTCGTGTTCGCCGGCGATCCGGGGCTGCCGGCATCGGCCGGCCAGGGTGACGGCCGGGTCGTGGTCGAACTGACCGAGACCGACGACGGCTGGCACGGGACCGTGACGTTTATCCTGGCGCCTTAGCCCGCCCGGCAAATCCCGATCATTACTGGCGTTCTGTGCAAACGATCACCCAGTTTGGGGTATTTGTCTGCGCAGAACGCCAGTAATGATCAGGATGGGTTGGGTGTGGCCGGACCGACGCGGGCCGCAGTTAGATCAGCCGGGCGTAGACGATCACGTTGTCCGAGTAGCTCTGCTGCTCGTGGTCGAACGTGCCGCCGCAGCTGACCAGCCGCAGCTCGGCAGCGTCGGTGAAGCCGTAGACCTGCTCGGCCGGGAACGCGCTCTTGCTCACCGTTTCGATGCCGGTCACCTTGAACCGCACCTGCAGCCCGTCCTTGCGGGTCACGGTGATCAAATCACCCTTACCGAGCTCCTTGATGCGGTAGAAGATGGCCGGGCCGTCGGTCGAGTCGAGGTGACCGACGATCACCGCGCCGCCCGGTTCCCCCGGCACCGGTCCGTGCTTGAACCAGCCGGCCTGGTCGGCCTTGGCCATGGTGGGCACGGTCATCCGGCCGTTGCGCTGGACCCCGACCGAGGTGACCGGCGCCGACACCCCGATGGTCGGAATCGTCAGTCGGCTCGGGGCAGACCGGGACAGCGGCTCGAGGTGCGGCCAGTCCGACTCACCGCCGCGATCGGTGCGCAACTGGCCGAACGCGAACAGGAAGGCCAGCAGCGCGACAAGCAGCAGCGCGCCACGAGAACTGGATCCGCTCACCTACGCCCCTCGACGACCGGACGAATCGCTACGAAGCGCTCGGCCGGCGCTGCGATCGAGCCTGTGACCGGAGCCCGACCCAGCCACCGACCAGTGCGCCCACGCTCAGCAGCGCCGCAAGCGCGGCCCACTGACCGGCCGGCACCCGCCCGGATCCGCCGGCGGCTCGGCCGGCGTCGGATCCGGCTGCCAGGCCTGTGGGCGCGGCACCGGGCTGCTGCCCGAGGCCGTCGGTCGTCGCCAGCCCACCGCCACCGGTGTCCGGACCGCCACGCGGGATCACCCGCAGTTGCCCGGTCACCCGGGCACCCTCGGCGCACTCCACCGTGACCCGATGCCGGCCCGCCCTGGCCCGGCGATCGATCTCGCCGACTCCGACCAGCCGGAAGTCCTCCTCGACCGGCTCCAGGCTGATCGAGTCCTCGAACGCCCTCGACTCGGCGACCGCAAAGCTGTCCAGCCCGCACGCGTCGGTGTCGATTTCGACCGTATCGCCCGGCTCGACCACGCTCGGGATGATGGTCAACCCGTCGGTCTGGCCGGTCTCGCTGGACCTGGTGGCCTGCGTAGTGGTTTGCGCCGACGCAGGCTCGGCCTCGGCCGGCGACGAGCAGGCCAGCAAGCAAAGCGCCATCGTGGCTGCACCCACCGCGACCGCGGTCGGGCGAACGTGCATGATGTCCCCTCGGATCGCGGACATACCGAAGCCCATCTCCATCCAAACGTGGGCCGACCCGGACCACGTGGCGAGTTCACCCGTCCGATCGTGACAGATCACCCCGGCGGCGGAGCGAACTATTCGGATCGACGCGCCGGGAAGAACGTCGCACCCCGGTCACAGATCGTGCCCCTCCCGTTGGAGGTACCCAAAAACCGGGGCACAATCCAGGTCGGAACATCGCGCGCACGAGCCAGCCGGCGCGAGCCCGGTGGCTCGCGTGCCCGGCGGCTGAGGAGGCCGGACGTGACCAGCGACCAAGCCGGATGGCGGCGCTGCCCATCCGGGCTGGACCAGCAGCGGTACTGGGACGGCCGAAGCTGGACCTCATCGGTCCGCCCGAACTCGCTCAGCGCGTCCTACGACAGCCGGACCCGGGCGCCACGGATGTTCCCCGACCCCAGCTTCGCGCCGCCGCCAGACCCGAGTGGCACGACAGCCAGTCGGCGGCACTCGCTCTGGCCGGCCACCCCTGGCGTGTTCGGCAGCGACAGCTCGACTGACGCCGGCGCCGATCCGGAGTCCGCGACCGAGCCGGCCGCCGAGGCGCCG
>JAKEEW010000672.1 GCA_022616375.1 Sporichthyaceae bacterium | reverse complement strand
GCCCTCGCCAACGCCTGGGTACTACTGGTGGAGATTCTGCGCTGACGCCACCGTCCACCCAGGACCGGCGTCGGCCCTTGGCGTCGGAGGGTCGCAGCCATTGTTGGTACGACGGCCAGTGGCCGTTGGTCCAGCCGGGCCAGATAGCTCCGACCGTACGATGACCCTCGGTCGCGCCACTGGTTGGCGTCGGCCCGCTAGCTCCCGACACCTCTCCTGCGGACCGTTATCTGATCGTTACATTTGGCGGTGCCACAACAGGCCGTTGTTGTCGGGGGGTACGCCTAGTCTCGTACACATGAGCGAGAACCCAGCCCGGCAGGCGGCGGTGTATGTGCCGCTGCCCGAGGGGTTGGAGGACCTGCCGCCGGGGCCGGAGCTGGGCGCGCTGCTGGCCTCGGTGGACCGTTCGACCTGCAACGGCTACCAGCTGGTCGGGCTGATCACCGCCGGCTACCGGCAGATCGCGTGGCAGCAAGCGCAGCTGCTCGCCGACGTGGGCGAGCTGATGCTCACCCGGCCGGGTGAGCCTGAGGCGGCGCCGGCCCGGCAGGAGCCGGTCAACACCCAGGTGTATCGCGAGGTCGGCTTCGCCCTACGGTTGGCCCCGGGCACCGGCGAGGAGCTGGCCAAACTCGCGGTCAAGCTGCGCGATGAGCTGCCGGTGGTGGGCCAAGCGCTGGCCGCCGGGCGGATCGACCTGCCCAAGGCGAGGCTGATGGTGCGCGAGCTGGCCGGGCTGGATGACCCCGACCTGGCCAACATGGTGGCCAGCCGGGTGCTGGGGCAGGCCGAGGCGGCCAGCCTGGGCCTGCTGCGCGAGCGGCTGCGCGGGCTGATCCTGGCCGTCGACCCCGACGCCGCCCGTACCCGCCACAGCGAGGCGGTGGCGCGGCGGCGGGTGCGGCGCACCCCGCACCCGGAGGACACCACCAGCCTGAACGCGATCCACCTGCCCGCCGACAAGGCCGCCGCCGGGTGGGACTACCTGACCCGGCTGGCCACCGCCGCCAAGAAGGCCGGCGGGGAGACCCGCAGCATGGACCAGCTGCGCGCGGACCTGCTGGCCGACCTGCTCGCCGGGGTCGACCCGACCCAAGCCGGCTCCCCCATCCCCGCCCCGCGCAAGGGCACCCTGACCCTGACCGTGGAGCTCACGACGCTGATGAACCTGCTCGACCACCCCGGCGAGCTCGGCGGCTACGGACCGGTGCTGGCCGACATGGCCCGCCAGCTCGCCGAGGCCGAACGCGACCGGCTGGTCTGGCGCTTCGCCACCATCCACGGCGGGCGGGTCATCTACGAAGGCCGGCTGCGCTACAAGCCCACCGCCGCCCAGATGGCCTACGTGCGCGCCCGCGACCGCCACTGCGTCGCCCCCGGCTGCCCCCGCCCGGCCAGCGACTGCGAGATCGACCACATCATCGACTTCCACACCCACGGCCCCACCATGGAAGACAACCTCTGCCCGCTGTGCAAACGCGACCACCTCACCAAGACCAGCGAAGGCTATCAGCTCTACCGCACCGACGAGGGCTACGTGTGGGTCACCCCGATGGGCCGGGTCTACCCGGTCAGCTACGGCCGTGAGCTGACCCAGCCCCAACGCCAGCTCCTGCACCAACTGATCCGCCGCAGCGAAACCACCCACCCCATGCGCCAGT
>JAKEEW010000096.1 GCA_022616375.1 Sporichthyaceae bacterium | reverse complement strand
TGCGGCCCGTAGCGTCGCCGGGACGTTCGACGTGCAGCTGGTCTACCCCGACATCAGCTGGAGCATCGGCGTCATCGCTCTCGATCTGGCCGATGTCTTCTCCGGCCAGGTGGGATCGGGAGCCGGCGTCGAGAAGTCGTCGTCCCTCATCGCGCTGTACGCCGTGCCGACTTCAGACGGGAGCTTCGGACCCAGCCGCACGGTCTACAACGTGGCCGCCTTCGACAAGGACCGCATCTGGAATGGCTTGACCAAGCACGTGCGCAGGAGCGAGCTGGCCACGGTCAAGGCGACCTATGCGCGGAACGCGCCCGATTCGGGTGGTCTCGCACCGGCATTCGCATCGACTCCCGACTCGCTGTTTGCCAGTGCTATCGCGGTCCTGATGCCACTGCCGATCACACGGACCGAGTACTACACCACGTCCGGAACCATCTGGCAGAAGGAGCTGGAGGAGGTCGTTGGCGACTTCGAGTCCACGCTGACGTTCATCGTGAGCGATCCGGTCACGCTGCGCGCCGGCAAGATCTACCGGCAGCGGTGGAACGGTGCGGTCTTCGCGCCGAGCATGAGCGGCGGTAGCGCCATTCGGGATGGCACATTCATGTTCGTCAGCTTCCCGTTCGGCGACAGCCGGCGCCACGATGTCTTCACGCTCCTGGACAAGGCGACGGCGCGGACCGCGCTCTACCGCAACGGCGACTTGGTGGGCGAGGTTCCCGAGCCGTTCGGCGAGTTCGAGGTGCCGCGTGCGGCAGCGAACTACCGGCTGGAGTTCTCGATGGCGCGCCACGAGCCGTTCCGGCTGTCTACCAATGTGGAAGCGGTGTGGAGGTTCCGGTCCCGAGCGGCCGATTCGGGCCCGATCCCGCTCACCGCGATCGGGTTCGCGCCGACGCTCAACAGCCACAACCAGGCGACCAGTCGGCTCGCGGTCATTCCGGTGACGGCATGGCAGCAGCCGGACTCCGACACCCCGAAGGTGACGAAGCTGCGGGTCAGCGTCTCGTTCGACGACGGCGCGAGCTGGCGCCGGGCGCCGGTGGTCAAGGTCGGCAAGCGCTGGCTGCTGGTCGTCCTGCACCCTGCCGACGGCGGGTTCGTATCGCTGCGGGCCAGCGGTGCCGATGCCGGTGGCAACACGTTCAAGCAGACCGTGATCCGCGCCTACGAGGTGGTCGGGCGCTGACCGGTCGCGACGCCAGGGGTCGGTCTTGGCTGGCCGGCCCCTGCCGCCACTAGCGGGGCGGCAGGTCGGTCATCCGGGCCGGCGGCACCCGGCCGTAGGTCTTCTCGACGTAGTCCAGCCAGCCCGGTGGCAGCTGGGTCTCGGGATCGATCGGATGCCCGGCGACCTCGGCGAGCAGCGCGGTCCAGGCCCGGGGCACCACGTCGACGATGTCGTAACCGCCGCCGCCGGTGACCAGCCAGCGTCCGGCTGCGGCGGAATGCGCGAGTGCGTGCAGCTGCTGGTAGGCCGACCGCATCGCGTCGATCGACACCATCAGGTCGGACAGCGGATCGAGGAAGTGCGCATCGCAGCCGTGCTGGGTGACCAGCACGTCGGGGGCGAAGTCGGTGACGGCGGCCGGCACCGTCGAGGTGAACGCGGCCAGCCAGGCCTCGTCCGAGGTGCCGGCGGTCAGCGGCAGGTTGATCGCCGATCCCGGCGCGTCCGGGCCGCCGGTCTCGAACTCGAACCCGGTGCCGGGGAACAGCGACTTCCCGCTCTCGTGCATCGAGATGGTCAGCACCCGCGGGTCGTTCCAGAACGCGGCCTGCACACCGTCCCCGTGGTGGACGTCGATGTCTACGTAGGCGACCCGCTGGGCGCCGAGCTCGAGCAGCCGGGCGATCGCGATGGCCGGGTCGTTGTAGATGCAGAACCCGGAGGCGTGGTCGGCCATGGCGTGGTGCAGGCCGCCGGCGATGTTGATCGCATGGTCGGACTCGCCGCGCCAGATCCGTTCGGCTCCGTCCACGCTGCCGCCGGCCACCCGGGCGCTGGCCTCGTGCATCCCGGCGAAGCACGGGTTGTCGTCGGAGCCGAGCCCGTACCTAGGCTGGGCCCGGCTCGGATCCGCGCCGGCCCGGCGCACCGCCTCGATGTAGTCCGGTTGGTGGATCAGCTGCAGCAGCGGGTCGTCGGCCAGCGGGGGCTCGACCACGCGCACATTGCCCTGGTCGAACAGCCCGAACTCGCGGGCCAGCCGCATGGTCAGGTCGAGCCGGAGCGGGTTGATCGGGTGTTGCGGCCCGAAGTTGTAGCGGACGAACCGGTCATCCCACACCACGGCCACGTCTTGGCTCATGTCGGCAGGGTACTGCTGCCGCACCGCCTCAAGATCGCCGTTTCCATGATTTCCTTGAGCCGAATGCGCTGGTCACAGCCGAGAGAAATCATGGAAACGGCGATCTTGCC
>JAKEEW010000671.1 GCA_022616375.1 Sporichthyaceae bacterium | reverse complement strand
GCGCGTAGGTCAGCCGGCTCGGGCCGCGTCGCCGGCGCGGGGTGCGGCCGGGCCTGGGCACCCGCCCGGACGGCGCCGGCGGGGCCGCGCCGTGCTCGGGCTCGAGCTGGGGCTCGGTGCGCGGAGTGGTCGCGTCGACGGTTGTCATCGGTCGTCCACCTCCGCGGATGCGATCCGGCGGAACACCAGGAAGTTCAACACCGCGAACACAATGATGATCAAGAACAGTGCCCAGGCGATCGTCGCGGCGTAGCCGAGCCGGGCGTTACGGAAGCCTTCCTGCACCAGCAGCAGCACGATGGTCTGGTACTGGTGCTGGGCGCCGCCGCTGTTCGAGCCGACCACGGTGTCGAACATCCGCGGCTCGGTGAAGATCTGCAACCCGCCGATCGTCGAGGTGATGACGACGAAGATGATGACCGGGCGCAGCGACGGCACCGTGACGTGCCAGAACCGCTGCCAGGCGTTCGCGCCGTCCACCCGGGCCGCCTCGTAGAGATCGTTCGGAATCGCCTGCATGGCGGCCAGGAAGATCAACGCGTTGTATCCGGTCCAGCGCCAGTTGACCATCGTCGAAATGGCCAGATGGCTGGGCGCGGTGTCCTGATGCCAGCCGACCGGGCCGAGGCCGAGCCGGTCCAGCATCGTGTTGATGAAGCCGAACTGGTCGCCGAACAGGTTGCTGAAGATGATCCCGACTGCGACCAGGCTCATCGCGTACGGCAGCAGCAACGCGATCCGGAACCCGGTCCGGAACCTGATCTGCTCGTTGAGCAGGACCGCGAGCAGCAACGCGAACACGATCTGGGTGCTGCTGGAGATGACGAAGATGCTGATCGTGTTGCGCAGCGCGTTCCAGAACAGGTCGTCCTCGATCAGCGTCCGGTAGTTCTCCAGACCGACGTACGCCTCCGGGCTCGACCCACCAAGCCGCCACCGGTGCAGCGACATCCACGCGGTGTAGATCAGCGGGAACAGGCCGACTAACGCGAAGATCACGAAGTACGGCGCGATGTAGAGGTAGGGCGACGCCTTGACGTCCCAGCGGTTCAACCGCTGCCGGACGGTCAGCCGCTGTGGTGGCGGTGACACCGCAGTGGTGGCG
>JAKEEW010000670.1 GCA_022616375.1 Sporichthyaceae bacterium | reverse complement strand
CGAGACGTCGATGAACCGCTGCTGTTGCAGATCGTCCCGGCCGAGCAGGTGCCGGCGCTGATGGCCGCGTATCGGCAAGCCTGCGACGACGCAGCAGAGATGCGCGAGGTTGTGACGGGGACCGGGTTGGCCGATGAGCTGGTGGCGGTGGTGGCCAGCCTGGATGCGGCGGGCGAGCCGAGGGTGTGCGTGCTATTGACCCGCGACGGGGGTCAACGCCTGATCGCGCTGCTACGCCAGCTCAAACAGAAACCCAAGATCACCGTTCCGCGACCACCAGCGGGTGATCCGGGTCCGGATCAGCCTCGCC
The DNA here is from genome assembly GCA_022616375.1 of Sporichthyaceae bacterium. Taxonomy (GTDB): domain Bacteria; phylum Actinomycetota; class Actinomycetes; order JAKEEW01; family JAKEEW01; genus JAKEEW01. Next base: position 914 of record JAKEEW010000670.1, on the reverse strand, counting down.
CGCAGGCCGCGTAGGAGGAGGTCAGTCGTGGACAGCCTCGATCCCTACCTTTTTCTGCCCCGGATGGGCGAGGTTTCTACAGGCCGCCCCGAGGAGGGATGACGGTGAACGTTGATCTGGGTTGCTCAGTCACGGCGACCGGGCTGGTCACCGACCCGGACGGCCGGTGGTTGCTGGTGCACCCCACCCGGGGTGGGGCCTGGCAGATGCCTGGAGGCCCGGTGCTACCCGGCGAAACGCCAAGCGTCGCGTGTGCGCGGGAGGCACGCGACGCCATCGGGCTGGCCCTAGTGCCTTCGCGAATGCTGATCGTGGCCTGGACTCCGCCGATCCGCCCGGACGGCCGGGCGGGGCTATCGCTGATCTTCGATCTGGGCGAGTTACATCCGGCTCGCCGGGTCCGGCTGGCACGCCAGTATCGGGACTGGTGCTGGGCCACCTCGGATCAGGCCGCTCACCTGCTGCACCCGTTGCTGACGCGCAGGCTGCGGCACCTTCGCGAGCTGTCGGTACCGACCGCGATCTACGTCGAGCACACCAACCGGTCGGTGTCGGCATGAACGCGCGACATCGGTATCGGCGCTGGATCGCGTCGAGATTCGGCGCAGTCGTGATGCAGCCGACCACTCTGTGCAACCTGAACTGTTCCTACTGCTACCTGCCAACGCGGACGCAGCGCAGGCAGATGCCACCAGTGGTAGCGGCGTCGGTGGCGGCAGCCGTCACCGGCCGGCCTGTCAGCGAGGCGGTCACGGTGGTATGGCACGGTGGCGAGCCGTTGGCAATGCCCATAGCCGGGTTCGAGGAGCTGCTGGCACCGTTCGAGTCCGGCCGCGTTGCCGGCGCGGTTCGTCACAGCGTGCAGAGCAACGCCACCCTGATTACCGATCGTTGGTGTGATCTGCTGGCTCGCT
>JAKEEW010000669.1 GCA_022616375.1 Sporichthyaceae bacterium | reverse complement strand
CGGTTGGCCGGGGCCTTCGTGAAGCGGTGAGCGGGCGACAGCCCTGCCACAGCTCCGCTACAGGAGCGATCCGAGCTGGCAGGCCAGGGCGAGGTTGGTGACCTTGGCGCCGACCGAGGCCAGGCCGCTGGCCGCGAACGCGGCCCGCCCCGACTCGCCGCCTTCCCCGCCCTCGTCGATCGGCCCGGTGTTCGGCGGCGTGCCCTCAGTCGTCGGGGTGACCTCGGTCGTCGAGGTGACCAACGAGCTGGAGGACGAACTGGAGGTCGAGGACGAGCTGGTCGTCGAGGAGCCGACGGTCGTCGGCGGCGCCGAGGTCGTGGTGACGCTGCTGGACGTGACGGTCGTCGTCGGGTCGCCGATGACGTTGGGCCAGGTGGCGGCCACCGGGATCTGGCTGCGGTCGATATTGCTGCAGTTCTTGTTCTTGTTGACGCAGTTGTCGACCAGCCACTGCTGCACCGGCGGGCTCCAGGCATTCCAGAGGTCGGCGTGCAGCGAGTACTGCCCGCCGCTGGAGAACGACAACTGCCTGCCGGGCACGCCCCGCACGGTCTTCCACCGGATTCGCAGGATCATGCTCGGCACCCGCACCGAGTGCGGCGCGACGCAGTTGCCCTTCACCGGGTAGGCCATGTGGGACTTGTGGTCGGCGCTGTCGAGGTTCTTGCCGTCCCAGCAGCCCGGGAAGAGCACCTTGGCGCTGAGGTACTTCGTCGACGGACAGCTCGGGATCTCGGTGTAGTTGGTCGTGTCCTCGCGGCCGTTGGGATAGGTGGTGCAGTTGAAATGCACGATCTTCGACGGCTGCGGGCTGGTCGCCTTGGAGTCGCCGGCGATCACCCGCAGGCCCAGCGGCAGCGGCTGGACCGGCAGCGGCTTGTCCTCGGCCGAGTAGTAGGCGTCGACGCGGAAATGGTCCCCCGGGCCCTCGGTCACCGGCTCGCCGTTGCGCAGGATGACCGGCGCCCAGTACCCGGCGCGGTCAGGCTCGTTCATGCCCTTCTCGCAGTTGGAGGTGCCGTTGATCAGGCTCCTGGTGGTGGTGTTGGCGTCAACGCCGGTGGCGCCGTAGAACATGTGCAGGTGCGACCTGCCAGGTTGGCCGGGGAACACGATCGGGTCGTCGGGGGCGACCTTGGT
>JAKEEW010000668.1 GCA_022616375.1 Sporichthyaceae bacterium | reverse complement strand
TAGAACGCGCCGAGGAACACCGCGTAGACGTCGGGAAACGCCGCGAAGAGCCCGGCGCCGATCACCACCAGCCAGGTCTCGTTGCCGTCCCAGAACGGGGCGATCGTGTCCATCATCCGGACCCGGTGCGCCTCGTCGCGCGTCGTCCCGAACAGCACGCCGACACCCAGATCGAAGCCGTCCAGGACGACATAGAGCAGGATCGAGCCGGCGAGGACCGCGGCCCAGAACAACGCGAGATTGCTCGGCTCCATGGCGCTCACCCGCCGGCCCGGGCCCGGCTCCCGGTCGCGGTGTCGGCGCTGTCGGCGAACGCCATCGGCCGGCTGCCGGTGGTGCCCGGGATGGCTCCGGCCTCCGCGGTCGGCCCCTCACGCAGCAGCTTGTAGATGTAGTACACGCCGAACGAGACGAACACCGCGTAGACGAGGACGTAGCAGGCGAGCGAGAGCAGGACGTCGCCGGTCGTGAGCGACGGCGTGACCGCGTCCTTGGTGCGCAGCAGCCCGTACACGACCCACGGCTGACGACCGACCTCGGCCGTGAACCAGCCGGTGAGGATGGCGATGAAGCCGGTCGGGAACGCGAGGAACGTCCCCCAGAGAAACCAGCGGGTCGTCTCCAGCCGGCCGCGGAGCCGCAGGAAGCTCCCGAGCCAGGAGACCGCCAGCATGACCAGTCCCATCCCCACCATGATCCGGAAGCCGAAGAACGGGATCAACACCGGCGGCCGGTCCGCCGGCGGGAACGTCTCCAATCCGATCTCCTTCGAGGTCCAGTTGCCCGAGGCGATGAAGCTGCCGAGCTTCGGGATCTCGACCGCGAAGAGATTCCGCTCGTTCGCCTGGTCGGGAATCGCGATCAGCACCTCGGCTGCCGGCTGCTGCGTCTTCCAGCGCGCCTCGATCGCGGCGAACTTCGCGGGCTGATGCTGGAGCACGTACAGGCCCGTCAGGTGGCCGAAGAAGAGCTGGACCGGGATCAGCACCGCGACCAGCCCGAGGCCCCAGTGCAGCATCATCCGCGCCTCGGCGCGATGGACGCCCCGCAGCACGTACCACGCGCCGGTGGCCGCCACGCACATGCCGGTCGTCAAGAACGCGGCGAGCAGCATGTGCGGCCAGCGCAC
>JAKEEW010000667.1 GCA_022616375.1 Sporichthyaceae bacterium | reverse complement strand
CTGGCTGACTGGCTGATCTGCTGACTAGCTGACCTGCTGGCCGTCCGGGGTGTCCACCACGGTGACCCCGAGCCCGGCCAGCTGGTCTCTGAGCTGGTCGGACCGCGCCCAGTCCCGGGCCGCCCTGGCCTTCTCCCGCTGCGCTAGCAGCTCGGTGACCTCGGCGGGCAGCTGCTCGACCGGCGCCCGGCCCTTGCCGACCTCGCGGGCCAGCTCCAGCCCGAGCACCTCGTCGACCGCGGCGAACAGCTCGAACTTCGCACCCGGATCGATCCCGGCATCCTTCTCGACCTCACGGAGCACCCGCAGTGCACCCGCGGTGTCCAGGTCGTCGGCGAACCGCTGGGAGATCTCGGCCCGGAGCGGTGCCGGGACCGGCCGGCTGTCCGACTCGGCCCACCCGGCGACGCTTGCCCGCCACCGAGCCAGGGTCCGGTCGGCCGCACCGATGGTGGCCCAGGTCAGGTTCAGTTGGGCCCGGTAGCGGTGCTCGAGGAACGCCAGCCTCAGCGCCAGCGGGTCGTGCCCGGCCGCGACCACGTCGTCGAGCAGGATGACGTTGCCGGTGGACTTGGCCATCTTGCGGCCCTCGAACAGCAGATGCTCGCCGTGCACCCAGTGCCGCACCACCTCGTGGCCGGTGGTCGCGTCGGACTGGGCCCGCTCGTTCTCGTGGTGCGGGAAGCGCAGGTCGATCCCGCCGACGTGGACGTCCACGCCCCGGTCGAGCAGGTGCAGCGACATCGCCGAGCACTCGATATGCCAGCCTGGGAACCCTGGGCCCCATGGAGAGTCCCAGACCAGCTCGCGCCGGGCCGGATCGGCAGCCTTCCACAACGCCCAGTCGGCATGGAAGCGCTTGCCCACGTCGATCTCGTGCTCGAACCGGTGACCGGGCTTGAGCGAGTCGAGCCGGTTGCCCGAGATCGCGCCGTAGTCCGGGAAGGACCGCGCGTCGAAGAACACCGAACCGGTCGTGCCCACGTAGGCGTGACCGCGGGCGAGCAGCACCTCGATGATCTCGTGCATGAGATCGATCGACTCGGACGCGCGCGGGTAGGCCTGCGCCGGGCGGATTCCTAGCCGGGCGAGGTCCTGGTGGAACCGCGACTCGTAGTGCCGGGCGATGTCCATGGCGCTGCGACCCTCGAGCCGGGCCTGGGCGAGGATCTTGTCGTCCCCGGTCGGGTCGATCTCGATGTCGCGGGTCATGTGCCCGACGTCGGTGATGTTCTGCACGGTGCGCACCACCATGCCCTCGGCCGTGGCCGTGCGGCCGATCAGGTCGCCGAGCAGGAACGTGCGCAGGTTGCCGACGTGTGCATCGCGGTAGACCGTGGGGCCGCAGCAGTACATCGCCAGAACCCCGGTGTGGGCCGGCCGGATCGCCTCTGCCTCCCTGGTGCGGGAGTCGTACAGCCGCAGCATGCCTCCACCCTAAGGCTCGGCCCCGACAGCACCGCCAGCGGATTACCGGCCCCCGCGGCAATCCGGAACCGGCCCGGCTGCGAATGCTCTGCGGAGGTATCCCGTTGCCGTGGAGGAATCATGGCCAACAACGTGACGACCGCGACCCGCACGCCGAACCAGCTGCTCGGCCTGGTGTTCGGAGTCGTGTACATCCTGGTCGGTCTGGTCGGCTTCGCGATCACCGGAGCCGGCGGGTTCGCCGCTCATGACGGCGGTCACAAGCTGATCCTGTTCGAGATCAACCCGCTGCACAACATCGTGCATCTTGCCGTGGGAGCGCTCTTGGCGCTGGCCGCCGTGAGGGGAGCGGCCAGCGCCAGGGCGGTCAACACCCTGGTCGGCGCGGTGTACCTCGCCGTCGGCGTCGTCGGGCTGTTCCTGACCAGCAGCGAGGCGAACATCCTCGCGCTCAACCACCCCGACAACGGGCTGCATCTGGCCAGTGCGCTGATCCTGCTCGGGATCGGCCGGGCCGCGAGGTAGCGCCGCGGACAAGGGCCGTGCCGCGTGGTCGACGCCGCGGCACGGCCCTGCACTCGTGGGTCCGACACGCCGCGACCGGGTGAGCCGCCAGCCGCCGAACCCTGGCTGGGCTTTACTTGGACATGAAAACGATCCCCAACTAACCCTACGGGAGGCTGCTCCATGTCCCTTGAGGTTGCTCCGGACCTGCTCGCCGCCGCCGAGCGCGGCGAGATCGACGACGCCGCGTTCGCCGAGACCGTGCGCCGGTCGCTGCCCTACGCCTGGTCGACCGTGGCCGCGGTGGCTGCCGACCTACAGACCTCGCTGGACGACTTCGCCGACAACCAGGTGCCGCCGCCGGACGAGCAGGCTCGCGGCCAGCTGCTTCGGGCCCTGGCCAGCGACTCGATCCGGGGCGTGCTGGAGCGGCACTTCGGCGTGCGGCTGGCGTTCCAGAACTGCCACCGGGTGGCCGCGTTCCGGCCCGACTCGGTGGGTGGTCTTGCCTACCGGGAGTTCGTCTCGCCCCGCGCGCAGATCCGCAACCAGAGCCCGGAGCTGCGCAACTGCTGACCGGTGCCGCCGCCCACAGCCACACCCTGATTCGTGCGGCGCGGGTCAGGGTGTGGCTGGGTCCAGCCGGTACTGGTAGTCGTGGTGCCGCTGGAAGCCGAGCCGCTGGTAGAGCGCGAGCGCGGCGCTGTTGTCGTGCTGCACCTGCAGGTAGGCGCTGTGGGCCGGCTCCGGCCCGGTCGCCGCGGCCCAGCCGCACAGCTCCCGGACGATATGGCCGCCAAGTCCCCGTCGACGCGTGGTCACCGCAACCTCCACCGCGGTGATCCCGATCCAGCCCGCGACCAGCGCACCGCGGGCCACCGCAACCGTCGCCCGATCCGACCGCAGCGAGGCGAAGACCGCTCGCTCGGCCTGCATGAGCTGCCGAACCCCCACCGGGGGCAGCGGTCCGCCGCGGTAGCGGTACAGCGCCAGCCAGTCCGCGCTCGGCGCTGCCTCGACGACCAGTTCCGGCAGTTCGGCGCCGGTCGAGCGGTCGGCGAGCACAGTCTCCACCGGCGCGGTGAGCACCTGGGTCCGGTCCCTGATCAACCAGCCGAGCTCGCCCAGCGCCTGGTCGAGCTCGGCATGGGCGGGCAGCGGAACCTGGAACCGGGCCGGGAGCCCGCGCCGGCCGTACCAGATCCGCACCCGGTCCAAGGCTTCGGGCAGCGGGAGTCCGGGATCGCCGAGCGGCAGCACCGAGTTGGCGCGGCCGGTGAAGCCGTCACTGGCCCGCAACAGCCAGCCGCCGGGCCGCTCCGCCAGCCATTCCGACTCGAATCCGGACCAACCCCGGTTCGCGATCTCTTCGAGCTCGAGTACGCCGATCCGGGACGCCGGCGGGTGTCTGGCCGGCCGGCGTGGTGGCGCGGCCGGCACCACCTTTCCGGCTACCAGCGCATCCTCCCTGACCGCGGTCACCGTTCCGTCCCGGCGCCGCACCCGCAGGATTCCGCCGGACCAGCTGATCAACTCGCCGACCACGTCGCGGTACTGGTCGGGACCGCTGATCATGCGAAGCGAGACTCGAGCGCCGACGTCGGTAGGGCGGACCCTGACCACGTACACAGGCTCGATCCGCATCCACTCCCCAACCCGGCTGGCGGTGACATTCCGACCACCGCGATACTAGTCGGCGTGGGTCTGCATGCCCTGCAGCCTGCGGACGCCCGCATGAGGAGGAACGGACAGGTGACCTACGTCATCGCGCTGCCCTGCGTCGACCTCAAGGACAAGGCCTGCATTGACGAATGCCCGGTGGATTGCATCTACGAGGGCAACCGGATGCTCTACATCCATCCGGACGAGTGTGTCGACTGCGGTGCCTGTGAGCCGGTGTGCCCGGTTGAAGCGATCTTCTACGAAGACGATACGCCCGAGCAGTGGAAGGACTACTACAAGGCCAACGTCGAGTTCTTCGATGACCTCGGCTCGCCCGGTGGTGCCTCCAAGCTCGGCTTGATCGATAAAGACCACCCGCTCATCACCGCGTTGCCGCCGCAGGAGCAGGATCACTGAGCTCTATCCTGGCGCCTAGTGATCGATAACGACGCCACCCCGAGCGCGCCGCCGGCCCCATCCGGGACCACGACGCGTTCCGTGGCTGCCCTGCTGCCCGACTTTCCGTGGGACACGCTCGAGCCGTACGCCGCGGTCGCTGCCGCGCATCCGGACGGCATCGTCGACCTGTCCGTCGGCACCCCGGTCGATCCGGTCCCCGAGCTGGTGCGGGCCGCGCTCACCGCGGCCGCCGACGCGCCCGGCTACCCGCGGACCCAGGGCACGCCGGTGCTGCGCCGGGCCGCCGCGGATTGGCTACGGGACCGCTGCGGGGTGGTGGTGAACCCGGACGCCGTGCTTCCGGTGATCGGCACCAAGGAGTTCGTGGCCGGTCTGCCGTCCTGGCTCGGGATCGGGCCGCAGGACTGGGTGGCCTACCCAGAGCTTGCCTACCCCACCTACGAGGTGGGCGCGATCCTGGCCGGCGCGCAGACCGCGGCCACCGATCGGCTGGAGGTGCTCGGCGCCGCGCCGGTGCGGCTGGTCTGGGTGAACTCGCCGGCCAATCCGACCGGCCGGGTGCTGTCCGCGCAACAGCTGCGGGCGATCGTGGACTGGGCCAGGGACCGGGGCACGATCGTGGCCTCGGACGAGTGCTACCTCGAGCTGGGCTGGGAACCGGATGCCGCCCCGGTGTCGATCCTGCATCCCTCGGTGTGTGGCAGATCGCACGACGGCTTGCTCGCGGTGCACTCACTGTCCAAGCGGTCAAACCTGGCCGGCTACCGGGCCGGCTTCGTCACCGGCGACCCGCAGCTGGTGGCCGAGCTGCTGGAGATCCGCAAGCACTCCGGATTCATGGTGCCGGCTCCGGTGCAGGCCGCGATGGTCGCGGCCTTGGGCGATCGGGAGCACGTCAAACGGCAGCGCGAGCGCTACCGCGGCCGCCGGCAGGCGTTGTGGGCGGCGTTGCGGGCGGCCGGCTTCCGGATCGAGCACTCCTCCGCCGGGCTCTACCTCTGGGCAACCCGCGGGGAGAGCTGCTGGCAGACCGTAAGCCGGTTGGCCGAGGTAGGGATCCTGGTGGCGCCCGGCTCGTTCTACGGCCCGGCCGGCAACGACTTCGTACGGATCGCGCTCACCGCGACCGACGAGCGGGTTGCCGCGGCAGTGGGCCGGCTCGCGCTCCTCTAGGCCGCTTCGCCACCGCGATACCGTATCTGCTATGTCTGTCGACGTGTGGGCGATCGGCGCCTTGTACGAACCGTATGTGGGTCGGTGGAGCCGGCTGGTCGCGGTCGAGTTCCTGTCCTGGATTGCGGTGCCGCCCGGCTCCCAGTGGCTGGACGTCGGCTGCGGCACGGGAGCGGTCACCGCAGCGATCCTGGCCAGATCCGAGCCGGCCGGGGTTACCGGGATCGATCCTTCGTCGGAGTTCGTGGCTCACGCTCGCGCTGCGGTGTCCGACCCGCGGGCCCGGTTCGACGTCGGCGACGCGGTCGCGTTGCCCTACCGGGCCAGCCAGTTCGACGCGGCTGTGACCGGGCTGGTGCTGAACTTCGTGCCGGATCCGGGCCGGATGGCGACCGAGCTGGTGCGGGTCACCCGCTCTGGTGGAACCGTGGCCGGCTATGTCTGGGACTACGCCGGGCGGATGCAGCTGATGCGCTACTTCTGGGATGCCGCCACCGAGCTCGACCCGGCGGCCGAAGCGCTGGCCGAGGGCAGCCGGTTCCCGATCTGCCAGCCGGAGCCGCTGTTCGAGCTGTTCGACGCGGCCGGACTGGCGGAGGTCGACGTGCAACCGATCGAGATACCGACCCGGTTCCGGGACTTCGACGACTACTGGACGCCATTCCTGGGTGGGCAGGGTCCGGCTCCGGCCTACACGATGTCGTTGTCCGAGCCCGCGCGGGCGGAGCTCAGGGAGCTGCTCCGGGCCAGGCTGCCG
>JAKEEW010000666.1 GCA_022616375.1 Sporichthyaceae bacterium | reverse complement strand
GAGCAGGTCACCGCCACGGTCGCCAGTTGCGCCGGCCCGCCGGTGAGGTCGAGCAGCTCCAAGCCGTGCACCACGATCGGGCGGGGGTCGCGGTCCACGGTCTCCCCGCGGCGGGCCTTGCGGTAGAGGCGCTCGCCACCGACCTTGACCGCCGACACCATCGGTGGGACCTGCTGTTGGGGACCGACGAGGCGAAGCAGCGCCGCGGTGACGCTGTCCTTGTCGATCTCGCTGGTCTCGCTGGTCGCGGTCACGGTGCCGGTCGCGTCGAGGGTGTCGGTCTCCGACCCGAAGACGATTCCGGCGCGGTAGCGCTTGGGCTCGGTCGGCAGGAACGGCAGCAGGCGGGTGGCACGGCCGATCGCGACCAGCAGCACACCGGTGGCAGGCGGATCGAGTGTGCCGCCGTGACCGACCCGGCGCTGCCCGGCGAGCCGGCGGACCCGCGCCACCACGTCATGGGAGGTCATCCCGGCTGGCTTGTCGCAGACGAGCACACCGTCCAAGGCCGCCTACCTGCCTCGGTCCCGGTCTCGCGCTCGGTTCCCATCCCGGTCCCGGTCCCGGTCCCGGTCCCTGGCCTGCGCGCCGAGTCCCTCCACGATCCGCCGCAGGGTGTCCTCGACGCCGGCGTCGGAGGTGAAGCCGGCGGCGAGCGCATGGCCACCGCCGCCGAAGGCGGACGCGAGCTGGCCCACGTTGGCGCCGCCCTTGGAGCGCAGCGACACCTTGTAGGCGCCGTCGGCCTGCTCCTTGAGGACCGCGGCCACGTCGCTGGCGCCGTCGGTGCGGACCAGGTCGATCAGGCCCTCGGTCTGCTCCATGTCGATGCCGTGGACGGCGAGGTCGGCCTCGCTGACGACCGTCCACACCAGCGACACCGCCGGCACCTGCTGGAGGCGGCCGAGCACGTCGGCGAGCAGGCGGAGGTAGCCGATGTCGTTGGTCTCGAAGACCGCCTTGGAGACCTCGTACTGGTCGACCCCGGCGCTGAGCAGTTCAGCGGCGAGCAGGTGGGTGTCGGGCACGGTCGCCTGATACTGGAAGCGCCCCGTGTCGGTGACCAGGGCGGTGTACAGGGCGGTGGCGATGTCGCCGTCCAGCGGCAGGCCGAGGCGGCGCAGCAGCTCGCGGCAGAGCACCGCGCTGGCCGGGGCGCTCGGGTCGACCAGGTTCACGTCGCCGAAGCGGGTGTTGGAGGCGTGGTGGTCGATCACCACGGTGCGGACGGCGCCCTCGAAGGCGTCGACCAGGCTGCCGAGGCGGTCGAGCGAGCCGACGTCGAAGCAGACGAACAGGTCGGCGGCGCGCGACACCTGGTCAGGCGGGGTCAAGTCCTCGATCCCGGGCAGGAACCGGTACTGCGGGGCGACCATGAACGGCTCGGAGAAGCTCACCACCGGCTTGCGGCCGGCGTTGGCCAGGGCACGGTGCAGCGCCAGGGCCGAGCCGAGCGCGTCGCCGTCGGGGTGCACGTGACAGGAGATCACCGCCTGATCGCTGTCGGCGATCGCCTGGACTGCCGCCTGCCAATCCACCACGTCGATGGTCATCGCTGCGTGCCTTCCTGGCTCGAACTACGGTCGTCGCCGGGCTCGTGCCGGTGGATGTCGGCGAGCAATTGGTCGATCCGCGCGCCACGTCCGGGCACCTCGTCGCTGACGAATTCTAGCGTCGGGGCATGGCGCAGCCGAACATGTCGCGCCACATAGGTGCGTGCCCGCTTGGTCGCTTCGGCCAGTGCCGCACCGGTGCCGGTCTGCTCCTGGCCGCCGCCGAGCACGGTGTAGTACACGGTGGCGTGGTGCAGGTCGGGCGTGACCCGCACGTTGGTGATGGTCAGGAGCCCGTCGAGACGGTCGGCGGCGTGCTCCTGCTCCAGCCACTCGGTCACCAGGCGCCGGACCGTCTCGGCGAGGCGTCGGGCCCGCGGATAGCTGGGTCTGGCCATGTCGTCAGTCGTCCTCCGGCCCGTAGATGGTCACCTGGCGCGACAGCAGCTCGATCGCGGGATTCCGCTCCACCTCCCGCTCGGCGCTGAGCAGCACCTTGCGGGCGTGGAACCCTTCCTCGGCCACGGTGGCCACCGCCAGCGTGGCGCGCTGGCGCAGGTCCTGGTGGTCGACCTCCGCGACCGAGCAGTTCAGCCGGCGCAAGTCGGCCACAAGGCCTTTCACCACCGAACGCTTGTCCTTGAGCGAGCTCGCGTCGGGCAGGCGCAGGTCCAGTCGGAGCAGGGCGACAAACATCACACGGCCAAGGCTTGGCGTCGGCCTCCGGCCGACGACCTGCTCAGGATACCGAGACGACGCTTCGCGTCATCCCGCAACCCCTACCATCTCATACGCCTCGATCTGGTCACCCTCCTTGACGCCGAGCCTTGGCCGTGGAGGTTGTCGCCCTGTGGGCCTGCGCTTGCTCGACCGTCAAGGAGCACCTCTTTCACAGGGACCTGAGCTT
>JAKEEW010000095.1 GCA_022616375.1 Sporichthyaceae bacterium | reverse complement strand
GGTCCGGCATAGCCAGGTCCGGCATAGCCAGGTCCGGCATAGCCAGGTCCGGCATAGCCAGGTCCGGCATAGCCAGGTCCGGCATCGGTTGGCCCGGTATCGGTTGGCCCGGTATCGGTTGGCCCAGCAGACGCAGCGAACACAGGGGTTGACGGGGTTGGCGTTGCCGCCTCGGTCGGGTCGTTGGTGCTGGGTTCCATCTAGTTCACCCGCTATGGAGATGTGATATGGCCTAACGAAGGGGTGCCACGTTTCATCTGCCGTTTGCGCAATGGGCGTGACGTTGTCCACCGGGCAAGAGACAATTCGGCACACACCTGCATGCCGTGGCGGGAGTGTAAGGCCGCCCGCTCGGGGGCGCAACCATGCGCGGTTGCCGGCCGGTTTCCCGCTGGTTTCGTCACGTCACCGTCGCGCAGCGGCCGGCACCGCAACGGCGATCGTCCTCTCCGATGCGGCGTCCACCGCCGCGGCTGATGACGCAGACGTGGCCGACAGAGCAGGCGCGGCCGACGAAGCGGACGTGGCCAGCGACGCGGAAGGGGCCGGGATCTCCGTGGCGCGCAGCTCATCGGCCCGGCGCTCGCGCGCTGGGCCGGAGAGCAGGTGGATGACCGCGACCCCGAGGGCGAGCCCGAGGCAGCTCAGCCACAATGTCGTGGCACCGGCGAACTGCAGGACCGTCGCACCCAGGATCGGGGCGAGGAAGCTGGCCACCGACCAGGACAGCGAGAACACGCCCTGGTAGCGGCCGCGGGCGGCCACCGGGGACAGCTCGGCGTTGGTGGCCGAGTTCGACGGCGAGTTGAGCATCTCCCCGGCGGTCCAGATGAGCACGGTGATGGCGTAGAGCGCGGTGGTGTCGGCCAGTGCGGTCAGGCCGAAACCGACGCCGATCACGACGGCGGCGACGGCGAGGGTGGACGCGTGTGGGCGGCCGCGCAGCAGGCGGGGGACGAACAGCTGCCCGGCCACGATGAGCACACCATTGAGTGCGATCACCGTGCCATAGGTTGCGGCGGGCAGCCCGTCGCGGACCATCACCATCGGCAGGGTGGACAGGTGCTGCATGAACACCAGCGCCGTCAGCACGTTGACGCCGACGAAGCCCATGAACACCCGGTCGCCGAACACGGCCGCCAGACCCGGCGCACCTGGGCC
>JAKEEW010000665.1 GCA_022616375.1 Sporichthyaceae bacterium | reverse complement strand
GTCAGCCAGCCCGGCGGTCGGCAGGTCGCCGAGCCGATCAGGGATGGATCTCGATCTCACAGGTGATCTCGGTAGCCGGGACGTAGTGGGTGTGGAACTTCTCCCGCTTCACCTCGACCCCGTTCTGCTTGAAGACCCGCCACACGTCGATGTCGAAGCCGCGCATGCCGTCCTGCGGCACGCACTCCTTCTTCTCCTCGGTCTCGAACGGCTTGACGTTGTACTCCGAGCCCTCGATCCGGGAGATGTCGTAGATGTCGGTGCCCCAGAACGACACCGTCACCGAGGTGTTCGTCGCGCTGGCCGTGACGAAGATGCCGTGTCCTGAGTCGTTGAGGAACCGCAGGTCCTTGGAGCCCCAGAACACGGTGGCCTCGGTGCCCTTCGGGTAGCGCGGGATCCAGAAACTGTGCGGGTGGTGCTCGATATCCTTCACACCGGAGTAGAACGCGGCGTTGTAGGTCGTGGTGGCTACCGCGGACACCCCGCCGCCCAGGTCCTTGTCGAAGTTGCCGCTGCCGCCGATGATGATGCCGGCGACGAAGCCGCGCTCCTCGGTGCGCTCGCCGATCGCCTTGTTGAGGCTGAACTCATCGCCCGGCATGACCAGCGTCGCGTTGAGATAGCGGGCGGCCTGGCCGATGTTGTGCGCCCGGTAGGCGGCGTACGGGAAGTTGGTCGTCCAGGTGGACACCCGCTCGGTGACGCCGAGCGCGCTGGCTTCCTTGGTGGTCAGCGCCGGCTCCGCGGTGCGCAGCGTCACCTCCGCCACCCGCTCGGCTCCGGTCTTGGTCAGCGCCGCGGTCACCGCCTCGGCGAGCTCGGGTGCTGCGACCTCCTTGCCGGAGACCGAGGGCACCACCCGGGGTTTCCCGCTGGAGATCCGGAACGTGGCGTCCTTCGGCTTCACCTCGAACGACGCGAGCTTGCGGTCCAGGGCCCTGGACAGCCCGTTGGGCGCGACCACGAGCTCGAGCCGGCCGTCCCGCGGCCGCATCGACAGGTGATCGGCCAGCGTGGTCGTGGTGACCAGGACCTCGTGCCCGTCGACCGAGACGGTCACCGGGCCGGACAGCGCGGGCTGGGCCAGCTCCGCCATCGCCCGGTCCACCTCGGCCTTGTCGATCGTGGGCTTGGCGACCGCGACCACCGCGGCTACCTCGCCGGCCCCGGCCGCGTATGCCTGACTGAGCTGGGATGTGGTCGCGGCCTGGTCGACCGAGGTGCCGTCGCGCGGCTGCACCGCGACCGGCTCACCGCTGTCGAACTTGATCGTGCCTTCCCTGGGCTTGGCGTCGACCTCCTGGGCAATCTCCTCGATGGCCGGCGCCAGGGCGGCATCGTCGATGGTCACCACCGGGTCGACCCGGTGCTCGCCGATCATGCTGCCGATCAGGCGCAGCGGGTTGATGCCGACCGAGCCGGCCGCATCGACGGTCGCCGGGTAGTCGATGGTCAACCCGACCCTGGCCGGGTCGAGGAGGAACTCCTCGCCATCGGCAGTGACCGTCACCGAGTCGGCTAACCGGGCCGGTAGCTGCTCGCGCAGCCGCTGCTCCGCCTCGCTGCTGGACAGCCCGCCGATGTCGATGCCGAGCACCCGGGTGTCTCCGGGCAGGCCGCCTCCGGCGCCGAGCAGCGCGATCACATAGGTCAGCACTAAGGCGCCGAAGCCGCCACCGAGCAACAGCAACATCAGCCGCCGGCGCGGGTCGTGCGCCGGCGGTGCGGGTTGCGGGGCATGCTCGGTCAGCGGGACCGCGGAGACTTCGGCTTGCGTCATTGATCAGCTTTCGTCCTGGACAGCAACTTGGCGGCCTCGCGACGCGAAGACGCCAAGACCGCCATGGTATGTGACGTCGCAGGATCGTGTTAGGTTGCGCGGCCCGGCTCAATTGTCTTGTGATCGTCGCGCCCGTCAGGCGCTGCGGACAAAACACCTAGACCGGTAGGAATCATTCCTGGCGTCTGGTCCCGCGGGCCGGCCACCGCTGCGGCGACTACCGCCAGCAACGCCCCGAACACCAGGTAGGCGTAGGACCGGAGATCACCGCTGAGCACGATGTCGCCCTCGGGCCGGCGGATCGAGAACGGGAACACCCCGATGAACCAGGCCAGAGCCGGCAGCCCCACCCCGATCGGGCGTGGATCAAGGCGACCACCGGCGTAGAAGACCGCGCCGGTGGCGGCCAGCACGCCCACCAGGCCGACCGGCAGCGGCACCGGGCCCAGTCCGACGGTGACCGCCTGACCGAAGCTACCGATCACTCCGACGACGAAACCGGCCACCGCAACGACCAGATAGGCCAGCACCGTCATCGCCCGCCCGCTCACGCCGGTCAGCGTAGGCTAGCTCCGGTCTGCGCGGTCTGCGCGGCGGCAGTCGCGGGCCAGGCGGAGCGAGAGCAACGGCCCAGCGCGGCGCCAGCAGCGGCCTAGCGCGACGCGAGCCCGGCGAACAGGTCCGACTCCCAGCCGTTCGGCCCGTCTCGGCGACCCCGCGTGCCGTGCACCAGCTGGTAGTGCTCCACCGCCC
>JAKEEW010000094.1 GCA_022616375.1 Sporichthyaceae bacterium | reverse complement strand
GGCGCCGGCCTTGAGCCTGGTGTAGTCCTGCAGGGCACGCAGCGTGTGCGTGCGCTGGGTCTGCGTGATCCGCAGCACGTCAACACCTGGCGTGGTGACCGCGAGCGCCAGCTTGATGGCCAGCTCATCGCGGGGCGGGGTGCTGCGGGCGACGGGTTGGGCGAACCAGCGGGCCACCTCGGCCCGGCCGGCAGCGGTGATGCCGTAGTAAGCGTGGCCGTCGCCGTCGTCGCCGTGTGGCTCCACCAGGCCGTCCCGCTCGAGCCGGGTCAGCGTCGTATAGACCTGGCCGATGTTCAGCGGCCAGGTGGTCCCGGTCCGGGACTCGAACTCGGCCCGCAGTTGATAGCCGTAGCGCGGTTGCTCGGCGAGCAGGGCCAGTAGACCGTGTCGGATCGACATAGATACTGAGTATGCATACGCAGTATGCCCTTGGCAAGAGGCGTTCCGAGATTGCTTCCCGGCGTACGCTGCGCGGTCATGAAGGCGATCGTCATCACCGCATCCGGCGGGCCCGAAGTGCTGGAGTGGCACGACGTACCCGATCCGCAGCCGCAGCCCGGCGAGGTGCTCATCGATGTCGTCGCCGCCGCGTTGAACCGGGCCGATCTGCTGCAACGGCAAGGCTTCTACGACCCACCGCCCGGGGTCTCGCTCTACCCCGGTCTCGAATGCGCCGGCCATATTGCGGCGCTCGGACCTGATGTCACCGGCTGGTCGGTCGGCGATCCGGTGTGCGCGCTGCTCAGCGGTGGCGGGTATGCGCAGCGTGTCGCGGCCCCGGCCGGGCAGCTGCTGCCGGTGCCGGACGGCCTCGACCTGACCCAGGCCGCCGCGCTTCCCGAGGTGGCCGGCACGGTCTGGTCGACCGTGTTCATGGTGGCGGGCCTGCGGGAGGGCGAGACGCTGCTGGTGCACGGCGGCGGGTCCGGGATCGGGACGTTCGCCATCCAGCTGGCCACGGCATTCGGGGCCACCGTGGCGGTGACCGCGGGCAGTGCGGCCAAGCTCGAGCGCTGCCGCGAGCTGGGCGCGACGATCACGATCAACTACCGGGACGAGGACTTCGTCGCCCGGATCCGGGAGGCCACCGGCGGCCGCGGCGCCAACGTGATCCTGGACAACATGGGCGCGTCCTACCTGGCCCGCAATGTCGACGCGCTGGCGCTGAGCGGCCGGCTTGCGGTGATCGGTCTGCAGGGCGGCCGGCGCGCCGAGCTCGACCTGGGAGTGCTGTGGAGCAAGCGCGGGGCGGTGCTCACCACCTCGCTCCGGTCCAGGCCGCCCGAGGAGAAGGCGGCCATCGTGGCGTCGGTGCGCAAGAACGTCTGGCCGCTGCTCGCGGACGGCCGGTTCCGGCCGGTGGTGGACCGGGTGCTGCCGATGCCGGACGCGGCTGAAGCACACCGGGTCATGGAGGCCAGCGAGCATGTCGGCAAGCTCGTGCTCGCGGTGCCCGGCACCGGCCAAGACTCCGAGGAGGGTTGACCGCGGCGCCACTGTCGGCCACTATTACGTAGAACGTAGTAACGCGGCGCGTAGTAAGGCAGGAGCGGCGGATGGGTGTCCTCTCGGACTTCGGCCGGTTCTCCGAGCCCGCCCTGTTCGTGCTGATCAGCCTGCTCGATTCGGCCAAGCACGGCTACGCGATCGTCGCCGACATCGAGAGCTTCGCCGGCCGGCGGCTAGGGCCCGGCACGCTGTACGGCGCGCTTGGCCGGTTGGAACGGCACGGCCTGGTCGAGCCGCTGGCCCAGTCCGGGCGGCGCAAGCCCTACCGGCTCACCGCTGCCGGCCGGGCCGAGGTGCGGCGCGCGCTGGACGAGATGCGCGCGCTGGCCGCGCACGGCGATCGGCGCTTGCATGGCCTGCAGGGCGGGGCGGCATGAGCCCGTGGCGGTCCCGATCCACCCGGCTGGTGCGGCTCTTCCCGCACCGCTGGCGGGATCGCTACGCCGACGAGGTCGCCGAGCTGGTCAGGGACTCGCCGCGGCCGCTGCGGGATCGGCTCGATCTGCTTCGGGCACTACCCGGCGAGCACGTGCAGGCAGCACTGGAACGGATTCGCACAAGGAGCACCGAGATGCGTTCACGTCTTGCACTGGCCGGCGTCCTGGTCGTGGCCGGAATCGTCGGCGGTGCCTGGGCCACACCGCGGCTACAGGACGGCTGGGTGGAGATTCCAGGGCACTGGTGGAGCACGCTCGCCGTGCTGCCGGCAGTGGTTGGAGTCGGGCTGGCCGCGCTGGCGTTCCGATCCGGTCGGCGGGCCCGCTAGCCGTCCAGCCGGAGCCGTACCTCGTCGTCCTTGGCGTCCTTGACGTCCTTGGCGTCCTTGGCGTCGGGCGGGCTCGCCGAGTCGGTGAAACCGCACTTGCGCAGCACCCGGATCGAGCCGGCGTTGTGCGCGGCTACCGTGGCAAACAGGGGGCGCTGCGGGTATTGGCGAAGGAACTCGGCAAGCGCCAGGGTCGCCACGCCCCGACCCCAGAACCGCTTCCCGATCCAGTAGCCGACCTCGCGCTCGCCCGACCATTCGAAGCTGAGCACGTTGCCGGCGACCTGGCCGTCGACCACTACCGTCCGGACCGCCGTGGCCGGATCAGCCAGGATCTTGGTCCAGTGCGCCAGGAAGGCGTCCCAGTCCCTGGACTCGAACCCCACCATCGCGGCCGCCTCCGGGTCGAGCTGGTCCTGGTAGAAGGCTGGGAGGTCGGCCTCGACTACCTCGCGCAGGGTCACCTCGGGGATGACCCGGTCCGGCTGGGACATATCGGTCAGGCTAGACCGGTGTGCTCCGGCGAGCGGAGCCGGGCGGCAATCGCATCGGTCTCGGCCACGCTCAGCCGCGGCACCTCACCCCAGTTGGTCCCGCCGTCGGGCAGCGTCGCGGCCACGTGGAAGTGCACGTGCGGCACGGTCTGGTGCGCCGGCGTGCCGTTGTTCTGCCACACCGCGACGCCCGTCGCGGTATACGCCCGGGCCACCAGGCGGGCCGCATTCGTGACCCCCGCCATCAGCGCGGCACCTTCGTCCGGGGCCAGATCTAAGATCGTCTCGCGGTGCTTGACCGGGATGACGAGCAGGTGGCCGAGCCCGCGCTGCTCGCGGGTGACCAGGGTGGCGGTGAGCTCGTCTCGCTCCAAGATCGTGTAGGGCCGCCGGCCCTCGAGGTACTCGCAGAACGAGCACGACTCACAAACCGGAATCAGTAGCGACACCCGCCAATAATGCCGGACATTGCCTCCGTGGTATCGGCCGGGTAGCGGGCGTGTGGATATCGAGGAATGCCTGCGGCCGGTGCCATGGGCTCCCTAAAGTGGATTGAGGCGGGCCGTGACCAAAGCAAGTGGGGGTAAATAAAATGCGCCACCGGGCCGCGCTCTTAGTCCTTTCGCTGGTAGCCGCGCTCACCATTCCACTCGTGTCGAACGCGCAGGCGGCGAATTACCCGATCCAGATCGTTCTGGTGTTCTACAACTCGCCGGGGAGCGACAACGGCAGCAACTCCAGCCTCAACTCCGAATACGTCACGATCAAGAATACGAGCAGTGTGGCCCGCAGCATGACCGGCTACACGCTGCGGGATCGCGCCGGTCACGTCTACACGTTCGGCACGTTCACGCTCGGCGCCGGGAAGTCCGTGACGGTCCACACCGGCAAGGGGACCAACTCCTCGACCCACAAGTACTGGGGGCGCGAGGCCTACGTCTGGAACAACACCGGGGACACGGCCTACCTGCGCAACGCGTTCGGCACGCTGCGCGACTCGTGCACCTGGAGCGGCTCGAGCCACTCGTCCACCCGCTGCTAGCCCGCCGCACCGGCGATCCCGCGCTGACGGGTCGAAGCTGCTAGGCCCACTCGATGCGCCCGCCGAGTGGGCCTAGTGCTGGTGGGGACCGGTCGGGACGCGACCGTCCTGGTGGTCGGCGATCAGCGCCTCCGGCAGCCTGGCCAGCACTTCGTCCACGGTCTGCGCCGGAGTCTGCTCGGAGTTGTCCAGCCACAGGCCAAGCCGGGGGGTGTCGTCGCGCAGCGCGCGATCCAGCTCCTCGATCGTCCAGGAGCCGTATCCCTGCTTGTCCCTGGTGGCCTCCCTGATCGCGATCCGGTCCGGCTGCGGTGCGAGCACGACCAGGTAGAGCGGCCGGCTTTCGATGAGCTCGAGATAGCTGCCCAGGACGTCGCCGAGGATCACATCCTGGACGATCGCCACGAAGCCGTCTCTGGCGTAGGCGTCGGCGACGCTGGCCGAGATGCGGTACCGGGCCCACAGCTGGGCGACCGCCTCGGCGTGCGGGTCGGGCCGGAACTCCGCGCGGCCGGACACGACCATCCGGCGGAACACATCCCCGCGCACATGCGCGGCCCGGGGTAACCGTTCGGCGAGCAATTGCGCCACGGTGGACTTGCCCGCTGCCATCACGCCGGTAATCACAATGACCGCCGACGGTCCGCGACTCTGTGACGGGTCGGTTTGGTCGGTCATGATTTCGCAGCGTATGCGCATTGTTGATGGAATTCGAGCCGATATCGAGGCCGGATATTCGTTGGCGTCCCGGTTGGCGTCCGGTCAGGCAGCGGGAGTGGTGAGGCGGCCGGCGGCGCGGAATACCCGCAGCGCGTTGAGTGTGATCATCTCATTGGGTTCGCTCCGGCCACCCCAGTCGACGACCTCGGGGGTCAGGTTGCTGTCCGGCGGATTCCACCACTGGCTGGCGGCAGCCCACCGGCCGTCCGGCCGGCGGCGGCGCTCCAGCAGATCCAGGGCGTCCCCGGTCCTGGCGTCCTTCGCCTTGCCCATCCGGGCTAGCAGTAGCAGCGACTGGAGCAGGTCGTAGTGCCAGTAGGACGGATACCGCAGCTGCAGCCAGCGGGAGTCGATCGGCTTGCCCGTGTCCAGCCGGTAGAGCAGGCGATGCTCCAGGAACAGCTCAGCCGCGCGGTTGGCCGCCTCCCGCGCGGCGGTGTCGCCGGTGACCTGGGCGTACTCGTGCAATCCCCACGCGGTGGGCAGCGACTCGTGGAACGAGGAGCGCCGGCCGGTGGCCCTCGGGTCGCAGTTCCATCCGCCATCCGGCCACTGCCAGGCGATCAGCGACTCGGCCATGATCCGAACCCGCTCGTCCTGGCCGAACCCGAGCCGGCAGAGGGCGCCCAAGGCGTTACCGTCGATGCACGCGTGTACCCGCGCCAGGCCGTCGATCACCGTGGTCCGGCCGTGGTACCGGCCCTGGTTCACCACCCAGGTCAGCACCCGCTTCGCGACGGCCCGCACCCTGGGATCCGCCGGCGGTGCCGCCAACTCGGCCAATGAGATCAGCCGCCAGTGCGCACCGGTCCACTTCCGGTAGGTGTCGCGGCCGAACCCACCGTCCGGCTGCTGACCGGACAGCAACGCCTGCATCTTGGGGCCGTCAAGGATGCCGGCCTCATCCCTGGTCGACCGCTCGCCGAGGACATCGCGCCGGGTCAGGAACCGGATCGCCGGCTCATCCGAGCGCAGCAGCCAATCGACCGCGGCGTGGCCATCCATGCCACCGCATTCTTCCCGCGATCTAGACCGCTACGCCATCCCACCGCACGGCGGCGCCTTTGGTGGCAGGTCGGGTGTCGTTCGAACGCCGCCGGGTAACCATGGCCTGGTAACCAGCCGGCGCGGGGCGCGGCACCGGCCGCGAGCTCGCGTGATGGGAGGTCAACCATGGGCATCGGACTGTGCATCGTCGTGATCGTGGTTGGCGCGATCCTGGCGTTCGCGCTCGAGGTCGAGTTCGCCGGAATCGACATGGACGTGCTCGGCATCATCGTCATGCTGCTCGGCATTGTCTGGCTGGTCTGGACCTTGCAGATCCTGGGTCCGCGGGAGCGGGTGACCCGGGCCGTCCGGGTCCGGCGCGCGCCGAGAACGCGCAAGGTCTACGACGAGACCACAACCCGGCGGGTGTACGACGACGATCCACCACCGATCTAAGCCGATCCGCCGGCGATCCGGCGGCCTGGGGGCCCGCCCAGGCGCGTAAACCTCAACGCGATCCGGCTGAGGTGACCCGACTCACCAACCGGTCGAGAACCTGATCATGGTCGGCTACCGTCTGTCCAGGCGTGAAGGGCAGGATGGGCGCCGTGACCTCGGTGGACGAGGAGTACCTGGTCCGCCGCATTGCCCGCGGCGACCGCGGTGCGTTCGAAGAGCTCTACCGGCGCACCTCGCCGTGGCTGGCCGTGCGACTGCGGCGGCGGTGTGCCGACGATGAGCTGGTCGCCGAGGTCATGCAGGAGACCTACCTGGCGGGTGTGGCGGGCCGCGGCGGCCTTCGCAGGGTCCAGCGTCGGTGGCACCGCGGTCGGCTGGGTATGGACGATCGCGGCCCGGCGCCTGGTTGATGCGCTACGTCGGCGCGCCAGGGAGGCCCAGCAACTGCCGCCGTCCGCACTCCCTGCGCTGACGGTCCGCGCCGCCGAGGACGAGGTCCTCGACGCGGAGCTGGGCGACGAGACGGGCGCGGCCCTGCGTCGGCTGGCTCCTGAGCTGCGGCAGGTATTGCAGGCCATGGTGCTCGACGGACTCACGGTGCGGGAGACGGCCGTGCTCGTCGGGGTGCCGGAGGGAACTGTGAAGACCCGAGCTCGCCGAGCCCGGATTGCGCTGCGGGAGGCGCTGTCATGAGGACTTCGGACCACGTCACCGCGGGGGTCCTTGACCGGTACGCGACCGGTGGAACCGGCATCGCAGCAGACACGCTCTGGGCCGTCGAGGCGCATCTCGAGAACTGTGCATCCTGCCGGGAGCGGCTCGCCGATGCAGTCGCCGAGCAGAGCCCGCAGACGGTGGCGCTGCTGGCGAAGGTTCGGGCAAACCTCGCGGCCGACGTGGCCCGCAGCCCGCGAATGCCTGCGACCTGGCTGCCACGGCGGCTGGCGCGCTGGGCGCCGCCGGGGCTGCTCGCGCGCCTGGCCATGACGATGCTGGTACTGGGGGCCGCGCTCGGCCTGGATGTGGTCGCCAAGAGCCAGGTGCTTCCGCCGCTTGTGCTGTTGGTGGCGCCGGTGGCCCCACTGCTCGGGGTGGCCGCGGTCTGGTCCGCCGGCCTCGATCCCGCCCATGAGCTGGTCGTGGCGAGTCCGCGAGCCGGGCTGTCCATGGTGCTGCAGCGCACGATGGCGGTGCTGGTTGTGATCATCCCGGCCCTGGCCGTGGCCGGCTGGCTCGCGGGTGCATCGCCGGCCCGCTGGCTGCTGCCGTGCCTGGCGTTCACCGCCGGTGCGCTGGCGCTGGGTGAACTGATCGGGTTGCGCCGGGCCGCGGCCGTGCTGGCGCTGACATGGACCGTCGGTGTGATCGGACCCAGCGTGTTGGTCGCTCGGAGCCCCGTGCTGTTGGAGCCGGCCAGCCTGCCGTACTGGGCCGGGTTGACCGCAGTGATCGCGGTGGTGCTGGTGTTGCGCCGCGACGTGTATACCGGACTGAGGAGCGACACATGGTTCGTGCGGTGAGCGCCGCAGAAACCGCGCCGACCAGGTACACCGGTGCGATCCAGGCCAACCAGCTGCGAGTGCGGGCCGGCCGGCGGATGGCGGTCGACGGGCTGGACCTGTCGATGGACGCCGGCGTACACGGGCTGCTCGGACCCAACAGTTCGAGCTGAATTCTCCTAATCCTGCGGTCCAAGCCGGACATTGCGATCGTTGCGCAGCTCACCCAGCTCGAACAGCAGGCCGAACCCGGCCCTTCCCCCTGAACGCCCGGGTGGGATCCAGATCAGCGACAGCAACCGGCCCGGCCGCAGGAACATCCCTAACTCTTCGCGCACCGCACGCGCCAGCGCGACCCGCGGTGGCTCGTCATCCTCGATGGGGCCGCCGGGTAGCTGCCAGGGCTCGCGGCGAACCGGCCGAATGATCAGCCAGCGGCCCTGCGCGTCGGTGATCAACCCGTTGGCCGTGGCCGCGAATCCCGCAGCGGCCGCATCGCTGGTCACCGTCGAATCGCGGCGAACAGGCCGCAAGCTCCCCGGCGGAGGAGACCCGCGAGGACCTGGACCGCCACGTTCAGCGGGTCATCGACCGGCTCCCACGCGTAGGTGCGAACCCACGACGATCCGGCACGGTTGACCACCCTGATCGACGTGGCACAACCGGCGGCCAACTCGGCCGGGCTGTCTGCAGTCATCGACAATTGCTCCCTCCGCTCGCACGTC
>JAKEEW010000664.1 GCA_022616375.1 Sporichthyaceae bacterium | reverse complement strand
CCGGCGGTGACCCCGGTCACGTTCGCGCTTGTGGAGGACTGCGTGGTCTTCCGCACCGCCGAGGGATCCCGCTTGGCCGGCGCGGTCAAGGGCACTGTGGTGGCATTCCAGGTCGACGAGATCGATGCGGAGTCCCGGTCCGGGTGGAGTGCGATCGCGATCGGCCGGGCCACCGAAGTCCGCGACGACACGGAGCTACGCCGGCTCGCCACGCTGGTCCAACGCTGGGTAGCCGGTGCACGTGACTACGTCATCCGGATCAACGCGGATATCGTCACCGGGCGCCAACTGGTCTGACCGCGCCCTGGCGGGGTCCCGCAGGTCGAGTTCTCCAGCTGGACCCTCCCCCACCACAGGGGCGGTACGGCAGCGAGCACACGCGGTGCCGAGCTACCGCCCGGCCAGCGGAACCTGCCAGATCAGCCTGGTGCCGCCACCCTCCCTCGGCTCGATCTGCATCGAGCCACCGAGCGCGGTGGCGCGCTGGTCGAGGTTGCGCAACCCGCTGCGCCGGCCGCCGGACGAGGTGCCTGCGCCGTCGTCGGTCACGGTCAGCACCATCTGGTCGCCAGCCACCGCGGACACCCCGACCCGGTGGGCACCGGCGTGCTTGGCGACGCACTCCGGCATCGGGACCCTACCCGACAATGTGAAAACGACGGGATCTTCGTTCGGTTCGCCAGGGTGGGCCTTCCGACTGCGGCACCCGCCTGCCACGAGCTGACCCGGGCCTCAGCCCAGCAGCGCCTCGTCCATCGCCTCCACCGGGGTCCAGGCCGCGTCCATCCCGACGCCGAGAATCGCCAGGGTCAGATCAGCCTCGGGATAGTGCCGGAGCATGCCGCTGACGCCGTAGTTGACGCCTTCCTTCCAGTAGCGCCGAACCCGTCCGTCGGAGTCGACGCCGAACTCGAGACCGTAGCCGATCCGGCGAGTCAGTCCGTTGCGCTCGGGGTGGGTCTCGTGCGGGCGCAGCAAGTCGGCGGTCAGCTCCGGGCCGAGCAGCCGGCCGTTCACCACCGCCCGGTGGAACGCGAGGAGGTCACCGGCCGTGACGTAGGCGCCCCCAGCCGGATCGCCGATCGGCGGATACGAGTAGATGTTGCGCCGCCAGCCGACCACCCGTTCGCCGTCCTGGATGGGCTCGACCGCCTCCGCGATGTCCGGCTCGACCACGTCCATCCGGAAGAAGCCGGACCGGCTCATCCCGGCCGGTTCGAACACGTGCGCGACCACGTAGTCCCGGTACGACCCGCCGGTCGCGCGCTCGATCATCATCCCGAGCAGCAGGTATCCGACGTTGCAGTAGCGGCAGCCGGCTCCGGGTGCGAAGTTCGGCGGCTTGTGCGCGAAGTTGGGCAGGTGATCGGCGATCTCCGAGATCGAGTAGTTCGGCATCGAGATGAACAGGTCCTCGTACGCCTCACCGGCCTCCTCGTCCGCGTCGTCGGCGATCCCTGACGTATGGGTGAGCAGGTGGTAGGGCGTGACCGCGGGCGAGATCGTGGTGCCGGTCAGGCCGATGTAGTCGATCACCGGCGTGTCCAGCGCGAACGCGCCACGCTCCACTTGCTGCAGGGTGGCGACCGCGGTGAACAGCTTGGTGATCGAGGCGGTGTCGAACCGGACGTCGAGCGTGCACGGGATCCGCCAGGCCCGGTTGGCATAGCCGTAGGCCCGGGCGAAGACCCGCTCGTCCCGGACCGTCACGACGACGGCACCGGTGAACCGGTCCTGGTCCGCCAGCCCGGTCACGACGGTCTCGAGCTTTTCGACGGCGGCGGTAGCCCGCATCAACCGCACCCCGATCCTGGGTCTCGTCCGATTCGCCAGCTCCCGGGTGGACCCTAGTGGACGGATTTGGCGCGGGTGGCGGGCCCTGCCGCCGGCGCAGGGCCCGCCTCGCGGTTCACGAGATCAGCGCTCGATCGGCACGCCGACCAGCGAGCCCCACTCGGTCCACGATCCGTCGTAGTTGCGCACGTCGGGGTAGCCGAGCAGCTCGTGCAGGACGAACCAAGTGTGCGCGCTGCGCTCGCCGATCCGGCAGTACGCGATGATCTCCAGATCTGGCGTCACACCCTGGCTCTCGTACAGGCTGCGGAGCTGCTCCTGGGGCAGGAACGCGCCGGTGTCGGGGTCGACCGCCTTCGCCCACGGGATGTTGCGAGCACCGGGAACGTGGCCGGCGCGCTGCGCGCCCTCCTGCGGGAGATGGTCGGGGGCGAGTCGCGCACCGCTGTACTCCTCCGGCGAGCGCACGTCGACCAGCCCGGTCCCGGTGGTGTCCAGGGCCCGCTCGACCTG
>JAKEEW010000663.1 GCA_022616375.1 Sporichthyaceae bacterium | reverse complement strand
CGAGAACGAGCATGGTAAGGAGGCGGTCGACGAGGAGGTGATGTGTGGCCGCACCGCAACACGCAAGGCCCCGTCCCGCCTCGACCGCCCGGTCGGGTCCGCGACTGAAGCTGCACCGCCGCACGGTGCGGGTCGACGGTCGTGACTACCGCGTCATCACCCTGCGGCCAGGCACCCGAGCCCGGTTCTCCACCAACCTGTTCCACGACACGTGGCACATCCTGTCCGATGTGCACGGTGCGATGGTGCTGGCGCGTCTGCTGTGGGGCCTGTCCTACCAGCGGCGACCCGGCACGTTTGTGCTCATCGATGCTGCGCAGCTCGACCCGAACCCGTTCGACGCCGAGCCGGCCGACCCGATCGCGCTGGTGCCGTCCGAGCTGACCACGGTGAGCCCGGCGGTGTTGGGTGTAGTGCGCGGGGGGGTGGCGCGGCTCGGCCCGTCGGAGTCGACCGTGTCGTGGCAGACCCATGGACTGGATCTGGCGCTGGCCCGGCGCCGAGAGCGGGATGATCTGCCGGTCGGCGTACGTTCGTTCACCCGGCGCGGTGCTCGGTGGGAGGTCGAGGCCGAGCGGGTTCGGCGCATGCGCGGGACCATCGTGCTGGCGGCCCCGGCGCCGTCGCTGCGGAGCACGGCCGTGTGGGTGGCGCGCCTGGGCTTGTGGTGGTATCGAGGCCAGTCCTCGGTCGACCTTGATGATGCCCACGGCGAGGTGCAGATCTGGCGCGCCTATCACCGGGAAGTGTCGATCGCCCGGGTTGCGCGCGCCGAGGTCCTGGCCCGCCACGCCGGCGCCTCGGATGACGCGCCGGACGTACTGCGGCGCCTCATCTGGCAGCATGCCGCGTTGGTACGCTCCCGCCGCCCCGCTAACATCTTGCCGATCTAGGGATAGTTCGCGTGAGTTGATCACCAATCACGCGAATTCGCCCTAGATCGACGGAGGCAACCCCTCGCTTCCGGTCGGTCGCCAAGGGCGGAGTCTGGGCAGCCAGCCGGGGACATTGCGTCGGTAGGTGTCATACTCTGCACCGAACTGGCGGCGCAGCGTGGGCTGCTCATATAGAAGTACGAATGCCACGAACGCGGCGAGCACGGTCGCGGCGTAGGTGAGCAGGCTGGTCGAGCT
>JAKEEW010000662.1 GCA_022616375.1 Sporichthyaceae bacterium | reverse complement strand
GGGCGACACCTGGACCTGGGACGGGACGAGCTGGAGCCAGCTGCCGACCACCCAGAACCCGTTGGCCGGCGTCGATCTCGCGTACGACTCCCGCCGCGGCCGCGTGATCGGGGTCGAGACCAAGTGGCTCGGCACCGCGCCGTACGCGCTGCGGCTGTGGGAGCTCGGCGTGATCACGGCGGCTGCTGCCACGACCGCCGGCATGGGTTGCGGCTCCGTGACTCCCTCGATCGGGACCCTGGGCGTGCCGCGCGTGGGCCGCGCGCAGTTCGCGATCGACGTCGGCCGGGCGCCCGTCAACGCGCTGGGCGCTTTGATTTTCGCGGCTGGCCCCGCCAGCATCCCACTAGGCAGCGGCTGCTCCCTGTACATCGATCCCACGGTCACGGTCTCGCTGCCGTTCGCGACCAGCGCGTTCGGGTACTCGTCGCAGACGATCCCCATTCCGGTGCAGGTCCCGATCGGCGCCGCGCTCTACATCCAGGGAGTGATGCTGGATGCTGGCAGCCCGATCGGCCTCGCGCTCACCGACCGCCTCGACTTGACGTTCGGGGAGTAGTGCGCCAGCGAGCCGGCCGCCGCGCGCGACGCTGAGGTGGCGCCGCGGCGGTCGAAGGTTCTACCGGGTCGTCTGGGTGACGGCGTTGCTGGTCTTGGAGTTCGCGCCGCGCAGCACGAGCGCCTCGAAGTGGACCGTGAGCCCGAGGGGCAGGCCGGTCGGGATGGACAGACCCAGCGTCGCGACGCCCGCCGAAGTCGCGGCAGCGGGGCCGATGTAATAGAAGGGCAGCAGCAGCTCGAAGCAGATGCCGAACGCCGGGATGCACGGGCCCTGGCCGGTGCCGGCCAGGTTCAAGAAGTAGTGCACCGTCTCGCCGGAGTTGGCGTGCTCCACTTGCAGGTTCGCGACCTGGCCCATGATCAGCGGCTCGACGCTCAGGTCGAGGCTCACCGGGCTCCTCTGCTCCGGCGTGAGCCGCGCGATCCAGCCCTCGACCTCGGCCGACAGCCGGCCGGTGCCGGCCAGCGCCACGGTCTTCTGC
>JAKEEW010000661.1 GCA_022616375.1 Sporichthyaceae bacterium | reverse complement strand
GTGCACCTCCCGTATCGATCGTCGCGGCGTGCTGCTGTCTTGACCGTAACCGCCGTCACAGTGTGCTGGCCGCGACACGGTCAAACTCAGGCTGTGGGCGCTGGTGTGGCTGTTGCCGGGGCCGCTGCGGCGGGTCTGGTGGCGGTGCTGGCGTTGTCCGCGTGCATACCACCGGCCGGCGGTGGCGCCGCGACGCCGGGTGAGGCGCCGGTGGTGTTGCCGCAGTCCAGCCCCGGGCCGCGGGAGGATGTGCCGTCGGCGCTGGACAATATGCGCAACCCGGCGTTCCCGCCGCCGCTGATCGATCCCGATAAGATTGAGTCGGGTGGGCCGCCGCCGGATGGGATCCCGGCCATCGACCAGCCCACGTTCCTGCGCGCGGACGCGGTGGACTGGTTGGCGGACACCGAGGCCGTCCTGGTATTGACCGTTAGTGGGGAGACCCGGGCCTACCCGGTGCAGGTGATGGTCTGGCATGAGATCGTCAACGACACGGTGGGCGCGGTGCCGGTGGCGGTGACCTACTGCCCGCTGTGTAACTCGGGGGTGGCGTTTGACCGGCGGGCGGCTGGACGGTTGTTGTCGTTTGGTACGTCGGGGCGGCTGTACGCGGACAACCTGGTGATGTATGACCGGCAGACGCAGTCGCTGTGGCCGCAGCTGACCTTCACCGCCTCGGTGGGGGTGCTCACCGGCACCAGGCTCACCCCGCATGTGCTGCAGACGGTGGCTTGGCGAGAGTTCCGGGTGGCCTACCCGCAGGCGTGGGTGCTCTCCCGTGAGACCGGCCACCCGCGGGCCTATGGCCGTAACCCGTACGTCGGCTATGACGACCCGGACGGTGGGTTGCTGGTGCCGATCCCCGGCCTGGACCAGCGGGAGCGGCTTAAGGAGCGGGTCATCGGCATTGGTGAGGGCGCCGCGGCGGTGGCGGTGCTCCGCTCGTCCGTGGCGGCGGCCGGTGTCCTGGAGGTCACTGTGGACGGTCGGGTGCTGGTGGTGTGGCACCGCCCGGGCCAGGCCTCCGCTCTGGATGGGCGGACGGTGGGTGGCGGGCGCGACATCGGCACGGTTGGTGTGTTCGATCCCGTGCTGGACGGGCGTCGGCTGCGTTTCGCCCTGGTCGGGGACGGGTTCCGTGACGAGCAGACCAGCTCCAGCTGGGATGTGCTCGGCCGGGCGGTCGGGGGTCCGCTGACCGGGCGGGCGTTGACCCCGGTGACACATCTGGACACGTTCTGGTTCGCCTGGGTGGCGTTCCAGCCCCAGACCACGATCATCCGCTGAGCCCCGCCACGCCGCCGGGTGACTAGTCGCCGGCCTGGTCGCGCAGCCGGTCAGCATCCTGCACGGTGATCCGCCCGCGGCCGAG
>JAKEEW010000660.1 GCA_022616375.1 Sporichthyaceae bacterium | reverse complement strand
TGCCGCGGTCAAGCCCTGGTGTGGCCGGGGATGGGCGGTGCGGGAGATACGAGAGGCCCGTGCCGTCGTGGCACGGGCCTCTCCCGGGGTGATAGGCGAGGTAGTTCACCAGGTGCCCCACTGCTTACTGCAAGGTTCGGATCACCTCGGCGAGCCGATCGACGGTGTCCCTGGCGCCGGACTCCATCCCGCTCGCGACCATGCCGTCGCGGTCCTCGACCGACTGGAACACCGACCAGTTGACGTACCTGGTCTTGCCGTCGAGGTCCTCCAGCGTGGTCGTCTCCAGCACGACGTGGCCCGGAACGCCCTCGAACTCGAACGTCGACACGATCCGGTCCGGAGCGGTGACCTCGTGGTAGACCCCGTGGAACGCGCTCTCGTCGCCCTGGGCGTCGCGATGCACGTAGCGCCAGGCACCCCCGGTCCGGATGTCGCAGCGGTCCACGACGGTCTCGAGGTCGCGCGGGCCCCACCAACTCGGGATCAGGGTGGGATCGGTCAGCGCCTTGAACACGGTGTCGCGCGGCGCATCGAAAACCCGGGTCATCAGGATGTCCTGCTTGCCCGGCTCGATGACGAATGTGGTGTCAGACATTGTCCTGTCCTTTCTGGCTGCGTTGGATCTTCTTGATTTCTTGGTCGAGCCGGCTGAACCGGTCCTGCCAGTTCGCCTTGTACCGCTCGATCCACTCCGACGCGCTCTCCAGCTGAGCTACCTCGAGGCGGCACGGCCGCCACTGCGCCTCCCGGCCACGGGTGATCAGTCCGGCCCGTTCGAGCACTTTGAGGTGCTTGGAGACCGCTTGCAGGCTCATCGAGAACGGCTCGGCCAGCTCGTTGAGCGTCGCATCGCCGTCGGCCAACCGGGCCAGGATGGCCCGGCGCGTCGGGTCGGCCAGCGCGGCGAACGTGAGGCTGAGCTGATCGTCCGTCATTCTCAATCAACCTTCCGGTTTATCAACCGACAAGTTGAATATGCCTCAGCTCGGATTCCCTGTCAAGCGCGGGGGCTTCGCCGGGGCCGGCGGCCCTAGCGGGCCAGCACCTCGATCTCGGACCAGGCCACCCAGGACGGGCTACGGGTCGTCGTGATCCGCACGTCGGTCACGTTCCTGAGCGGGGTGTCGAACGTCGTGGCCAGCACGTCCCCACCTGCGGTATTGCCGGAGAACGTATGCAGCACCCGCAGGGAGCCGTTGTTGGTGCGGATCGCGACCTGGTGCACGGTCTGCCCGGCCGGGAACTGCGCCACCAGCAGTCGGATCCCGGCGACCGTGGACGGCTCGGCCAGGCTGACCTCGATCCACTGCGGCGCGTGTGTGCCGGCGCCCCACTGGGTGCCCGGGTTGCCGTCTACCCCGGCGGATCCGGGCTCGGCCGGCAGCGCTCGGGACACCCGGACCGGCCGGTCGGCGGCCAGGTTGGGGTCGACCAGAGTGGGCGTGCACGGGTCCGGCCACTGCTGCGTGGACAGCGCCGTCAGCAGGTAGCCATTGGCGTCGGTCAGCCCCCAGGTGGCGTCCCCGATCGCCTCCGGTGCGCGCAGGAACCCCCAGTACAGCCAGCCGTCGAAGCCTAGGTCGCAGGAGTCGGCAATCCAGTCCTGGGTCGCGATGCCGGCCGCTTCGGCCGAGTCGTAGCGATCGATGAACGTGCCTACCTCGCCCATCACGACCGGCTTGCGGTCAAACGGCATCCCAAAGTTCTCCGCGATCTCGGCGATGCCGATGTCCGAGCCCGGGTAGGCGTGGAAGTCGAAGAAGTCGAGGTCGGTGGAGCTCAGCAGCGGTGCGGTGTCCACGTACCAGTCGCCGCCGATCGTGGTCCGGTTCGGGAACTGGGGCGCGAAGAAGCCCATCGTGACCAGGCCGTGCGGATCGTGCCGGCGGATCACCTCGGCGATCGTGTCGATGTAGTGCCGCACCCCGGCGAGCACGAGCCGCCGGCGCTGCCCGGCCGAGGACAGGTCGTAGCGCTTGCCGTCAGCGCCCGTGACGGTGCCCTCCCGCAGCGACAGCGGCGGCTGCTTGCGGAACACCCACTGCTCGTTCAGGATCGACCAGGCCAGCACGGCCTCGAACGCGGCCCGCCGCTGCACCAGCCCGGACAGCAGGTCGTCCCAGTAGGCCGCGGCCGCGTCCGCCCCCGCGGTGGTCAGGAACGCGGTGTTGCGATAGCCGGGGAAGAACGTCGAGTTGCCGCGGTTGGCGATCGCCGAGTAACCGCCGTCGTCGGGGATGTCGTTCGAGGTGAGCAG
>JAKEEW010000659.1 GCA_022616375.1 Sporichthyaceae bacterium | reverse complement strand
GAAGCCACCCCGTAGGGGCTTGGCCTTGAGGCTGACGGGTTGAGCGGCCGAGGCTTGGATGGGGCGGGGCGCGTGGATGGTGTTGGCCACGACGCGTCGGGGCGGAGCGGGTCGGTGCGCCGCCTTTCTGATGTTCGCGTGTCGAGATCGCATGTCGGGTATGCGCAGGATGTTGCCCTTGACTAGGCGCGGCCGTGGCCGCCGTGGCGGTTGGCCATAGGAGCGACGGGGATCTTTCCTGCCACGGCGTGCCCCGACGCGTCGTGGGGTTGGCGCGCGCGGTCACCTGTCCGACCGGTGTGTTCGCCGCGCGCGAGTGCATGGGTTTCAGCTTTGGGTGGCGGTCATCTCGGCCCAGCAGAACCCGGCGAGTTCTCGGGCGATGGCCACGGTGACGATGTTGCGGCTGGTTTTGCGGGAGCTGAGTCGCCGGAACCTGGCGCATAGGCGCTGTTGGGCGGTCCACGACCGGGCTGCGGTGGCCGGGTCAACGCCGTCCTGGCGGCGGCGCAGCACGGCTCCGAGGCTGGGTCGGTGTTGGTAGGCCCACGCCGATTCGATCAGTTGGGTGCGTAGGTGGGCGTTCCCGGCCTTGGTGATGTGTCCACGGTGGACCGATTCGCCGGAGGAGTATTCGCAGGCAACCAGACCGGTGAAGCCCATGAATGTGCGCGCGGCGGGGAACCGGCGCCAGTCGCCGACCTTGGAGGCAATGGTCAACGCGCCCAGCCGGGCGATGCCGCGGTAGGCGGCCAAACGGGTTACTGCCTCAACAAACGGTCCGTGGGTGTACCAGTGAGCCAGGTCGGCCTCGTTGGCAGCGAGCTCGCCGTCACGGGCGGCCACGACCCCCCGATAGTGCCCATAGGTCGAACGCAGGGCAGGGTCGGTGAAACACTGCCCCGGCAAGCCACTGCTCGTGCTTGCCGGTCCAGGCGTCCTGGCGCCAGATCCGGTCGTGGCGCAGCAGGAACTTGGTCAACCGGTGTCGGGTGCGGGTGCGGGTCCTGCACCAGGTCGGCTCGGGCCCGACACAGATCGCGGACCGCCTCCTCGGCCTCGGTCGGCACGTGAATCGCGACCAGCTCCCCGGCCCGGTGCAGCCGGGCCAGGCGTTGACAGTCACGCCGATCGGTCTTGACCCGATCCGCCGGTGCCTTCG
>JAKEEW010000093.1 GCA_022616375.1 Sporichthyaceae bacterium | reverse complement strand
TGGGCGGCGATCCGCGCCGCCGACGACTTGGGAGACACACCCTAGGAGGGCGTCCATGGCCAAAGCCGATCTGGTCTTCACGGGCGGCCGGATACGGACCGGCGGCCGGGTGCGGACCGGCGGGCAGTCGGTCGCGGAGGCGATCGCGGTCCGCGGGAACCGGATCGCCGCGATCGGCCGCGCCGACGAGCTGGCCGCGCTGATCGGACCGGGTACCTCGGTGGTGTCACTGGATGGGAAAGCCGTGCTCCCCGGTTTCGTCGACGCGCACGTGCACCCGACACACGGCGGGATGACGCTGATCCGCTGCGAGCTGCGCGGGTCGGCCAATGCCGCGCAAGCGGTGGAGCGGGTGGCCCGCTACGCCGCCGAGCATCCCGAGGTGCCGTGGATCACCGGTGGTGGTTGGGAGATGTCCTGGTTTGCCGACGGGTTGCCGCGGCGTGAGCTGCTCGACGCGGTGGTCCCCGACCGGCCGGTGTACCTGCCGAACCGGGACGCGCACGGGGCCTGGGTGAACAGCCGGGCGCTGGAGCTGTGCGGGATCGATGCCGGCACGCCGGATCCACCGGACGGCCGGATCGAGCGGAACCCGGACGGCACTCCACAGGGGACCCTGCACGAGGGCGCCACCCGGCTGGTCGTGGACCGGATCCCGCAGCCCTCGCTGGCCGATCGGCTGGCCGCGCTGCTCGCCGGCCAGGCCTACCTGCATTCGATGGGCGTCACCGGCTGGCAGGACGCGATCGTCGGCGACTATCTCGGCTGGCTCGACCCGCTGGACGTCTACCTCGCCGCGGCCCGGTCCGGCGAGCTCACCGGGCGCGCGGTCGGCGCGCTGTGGTGGGACCGGGATCGCGGCGCCGACCAGCTCGACGACCTGCTGGCCAAGCGCGTGCGAGCCGGCGGCGCGGCCGGGATCGGGCGGTTCCGGGCCACCTCGGTGAAGATCATGCAGGACGGGGTAGCGGAGAACTTCACCGCCGCAATGATCGACCCGTACCTGGACGGGCACGGTTGCGCGAGTGCGAACCACGGCCTGAGCTACGTGGATCCAGCGGCTCTTCGCGAGCACGTGACCGCGCTGGACGCGGCCGGGTTCCAGGTGCACTTCCACGCGATCGGCGACCGGGCGATCCGCGAGTCACTGGACGCGGTGGCCGCCGCGCGCGCGGCCAACGGGCGCACCGACACCCGACCGCACCTGGCGCATCTGCAGATTGTGCAGCCGGCCGACCTCGCCCGGTTCGCCGAGCTCGGGGTGACCGCCACGATGCAGGCGCTGTGGGCGGCACACGAGCCGCAGCTGGACGACCTGACCATCCCGTTCCTCGGCCCGCAGCGGTCCGCGTGGCAATACCCGTTCGGGTCGCTAGACCGCACCGGCGCCCGGCTGGCCGCGGGTAGCGACTGGCCGGTCAGCACCGCGAACCCGTTCCACGCGCTGCAGGTCGCGGTGACCCGGCAGCCACCGCCGGAGGAGGAGCCGGCCGAGCCGTTCCTGCCCGAGCAGGCGCTAGACCTGGCGGCCGCGTTCGACGCCTACACCGCGGGCTCGGCGTACGTGAACCACGCCGAAACCGCGACCGGATCGCTGGCCGTGGGCATGCTCGCCGACCTGGTCGTGGTGGACCGCGATCCGTTCACGGTGCCGGCCACAGAGATTGGAACCGTGCGGGTGCTGGCCACCTATGTCGACGGAACGCGAGTGTTCGGTGACCCCTCGTAACAACCACCTCATAGGGTGAGCCTCGGGTTCGAGGTACCACACAAATGTGGCTCATCAGCCCACACAAGTCGGGCGTAAAGTGCGGGACATGACCGACCACCAGCAGGTCGTCGCGTGCGCCCAGAAGTGGCAGCGCGCGATCGAGGACCGCGATGTCGAGGCCGCCGCGCGGATCCTCGACGACGACTTCGCGCTCGTGCTGGTGTGGCCGGCGGTGGCCGTGCTCGGCCGGACCGAATGGCTGCGGATGCTGCCGGACTACCTGGTCCACGACTACGAGATCGAAGACCGGATCGTGGACACCAGGGACGACCTCGCGCTGATCGTGCAGCGGGTCCGGATGACTACGACGGTGTCCGGCGCGGACCGGGACGGCACGTTCGTGATCAGCGACGTTTGGCGCCGCAACAACGGCACCTGGCGGGTCTGGCGACGGCACTCCACTCCGCTGTCGGCCGAGCCGGCGCGCAAGTCGACCAGCCGGCACCCCACGCTGCGCCGCGGCTGAATCCTCGCCGCGGCTAGCTCGGTTCCGCAGCCCGGGTGCTTGCCGCCTGGCTGCTTGCCGCCTGGCTGCTTGCCGCCTGGCTGCCCGCTGACTTGCTGCTCGCCGCCCGGCGCGACACCCGCCGGGCCAGGTAGACCCCAAACAGGCAGAGTGCACCACCGGCGATCGCGAGCAACGCCGGGGTCTCACCGAGCAACAGCCAGCCCATCGCGATGGTCAGCGGCGGCACCAGGTACGTGGTGACGCCAAGCTTGCCCGCGCTGGTGTGGGTCAACGCATACGCCCAGGTGGTGAACGCCACCGCGGTCGGGAACACCCCGAGGTAGACCAGCCAGAACACGGTTGGCGGGGAGGCGTCCGCGGTCTCGCGGACCAGCGCGGGCCCAAACGGCAGGCAGCACACCAGCCCGATCGTGCAGGCCAGCCAGGTGACCTCGAGCGCCGGCAGCCGGCTCAGCAACGGCTTCTGGGCCACGATCGCGAACGCCCAGGCCACCGCGGCAACCACGCAGAGCAGCACGCCGATCCCCTCGGTCGAGCCGGTCGAGGTGGCCGCACCGATCACCAGCACGCCGGCGAACGCGACCGTGCTCCCGATCACCAGCGGCCGCGGGAAGCCCTCGCCGAGCAGCAGTCCGGCCAGCAGCGCGATCAGCAGCGGACCGATGCCGATCACCATCGCGGCGGTCCCGGCGTCGATGCGCTGCTCGGCCTCGTTCAGCGCCACGTTGTACAGACCGAACCACAAGACGCCGCAGATCAGCAGGGCCGGCCAGTCCCGCCGGGAGGGCCAGCGCGGCGCCCGGGTGAACAGCAGCGCGCCGAGCAGCAGGCTGGCCACGGCCAGCCGGCCCAGGGTGAGCGCGCCGGCCGAGATCTCCGTCCCGACGTGCCGGATCGCGACGAACGCCGACGCCCAGAACAGGACCGTCACCATTGCGGCGATGATCGGAAGGGCGGACTGCAGGCGCGGCCTGGACCGGCCGGCCAGGCTGGAGGCGGAAGTCATGGGCCCAACCTAGGTGCCCGATGCTTCGCCGACGACCGAATTGTCCGGCTGGATTCGGGCCGGATTCGCCCGGGGTCCGGCCGGCCCGGCGTGTCACCCGTCCGCCGTAGCGACGCCGGCTGCCGCGAGCCGGTAGTCAGGAAGAAGGCGGTGGGCCCGTCCAGGCCGCGCCGGGGAGGCCGCATGGGCGTCGACGACGTGCTCAAGAGAGCGCCACTGTTCTCTGCGCTGGACGACGAATCGGTGGCCGCGCTGCAGCATGCGACCACGGAAACCCAGATCAAACGTGGCGAGGTGATCTTCCGCGAAGGCGAGCTCGGTAACGAGCTCTACATCATCGTGCGGGGCAAGGTGAAGATCTGCCGGACCACCAACGACGGCCGGGTCAGCCTGCTGGTGGTCGCCGGCCCCGGTGACGCGATCGGGGAGACCGCGCTGTTCGACCCGGGGCCACGCATCACCACCGCGATCGGGATCACCCAGACCAAGCTGCTCATGCTCGACCACGACCACCTCTGGGCGTGGATCGACGCCAACCCGGGCGTGGCCAAGGCACTGCTGCAGACCCTGGCCAGGCGGCTGCGGATCGGCGCCGAGATGATGGCCAACCTGGTGTTCCTCGACGTGCCTGGCCGGGTCGCCAAAGCGCTGCTCGATCTGGCCAACCGGTTCGGCGTGGCGGATCCGGACGGCGGCATCGTGGTCGCCCACGACCTCACCCAGGAGGAGCTCGCCCAGTTCGTCGGCGCGTCGCGGGAGACCGTCAACAAGGTGCTCAGTGAGTTCGCCGGCCGGGGCTGGATCCGGGTGCAGGGCCGGGCGGTCGTGCTGCTCGACGTGAAGAAGTTGCGCCGCCGGGTGCACGCGGTCGATCCGGCCAAGGACCCGGACAGCCTGCCGTCGGCCGACATCGTGCCGGTGATCCGCAGCATGTGAGCAGGTGTGCATCCGGCCCGGCGGTTGGCGCGTTTGGTGAGGTAGCGTGCGGAACCGGCACCGCACCCGACCGAAGGGACCGCCCGCCGCATGCCGCCCGCCGTGTTGAGCCGCCGCGCACTGAACCGAGCGACGCTGGACCGGCAGCTGCTGCTGCGCCGGGCGTCGATGCCGCCGCTGGACCTGGTCGACCATCTGGTCGGGTTCCAGTCGCAGACACCGCAGACCTGGTATGTCGGGTTCTGGACCCGGCTGGTGGACTGCGACCCGGACGCGAACGGTGCGCTGCTCACCTCCCGCCAGCTGGTCCGGATCGCGCTGATGAGCTCGACCATCCACCTGGTGACCGCAGCGGACGCGCTTGCGCTGCGCCCGCTGCTCCAGGTGGTCGGCGAGCGTAGTCTCGGCAGCAACTTCGGCAAGAACCTGCTCGGTCTGGATCGCGAGTCGCTCACCTCGGCCGGCCGGGCGGTGCTCGATGCCAAGCCGATGACGTTCAGCCAGCTCGGTCGCGAGCTGGCCAAGCAATGGCCGGGCCGGGACGAGGCTTCGCTCGCGCAGGCGATCCGGGCCTGGGTGCCGCTGGTCCAGGTGCCGCCCCGGGGAGTCTGGGGTGCAAGCGGGATGGCACTGCACGCGCCGCTGGAGAGCTGGGTCGGCGAGCCCGTGCGCGACTACCCGGTGGACCAGATGGTGCTGCGCTACCTGGCCGCGTTCGGGCCGGCCAGCGTCAAGGACGTGCAAGTCTGGTCCGGGCTGACCAAGCTGCGCGAGGTGCTCGACCGGCTGCGGGACCGGCTCGTGGTGTTCCAGAACGAAGCCGGGGTAGAGCTGTTCGACCTGCCGGAGGCCCCGCGACCCGACCCGGATATCGAGGCGCCGGTGCGGTACCTCTACGACTTCGACAACCTCCTGCTGTCCCACTCCGACCAGTCCCGAGTGCTCACCGACACCTACACGGAGCAGAACTGGGACTTCGACGGCCCGATGCCGCGGCTGTTCCTGGTGGACGGTTTCACCGCGGGGACCTGGCTCACCGACGTCACCCGAGGCGCCACGACGCTGACCATCCGGCCGTTCCGCAAGCTCGCCGGCGCGGACGCCAAAGCGCTGGCCGCGGAGGGTGAGGGTTTGCTGTCCTTCGTCGCGCCCAAGGCATCCACGCGCGCGGTCCGGTTCGAGGCGCCGGCCGGTTGACCCGGTTACTGACCCAGGATGTCCTCGTATACCCCAACCTTGTAGTTGATCAGGTCCTGGCATTCGGTGAGCGCGCGCATCTGCTCGGCCACCCGCTGCTGGTGCCGGCGAAGCAAAGCGAGTCGCTCCTTCTCGTTGCCGTTGCCCTGCCGGACCAGCTGGGCGTACTCGCGGATGGTCGGCACCGGCATGCCCGAGGCGCGAAGCACCATGCAGACCGTCAGCCAGTCCACGTCGTCCTCGGTGTAGATCCGCCGGCCACCGGCGTCGCGGCGGACCGGGCCGGCCAGGATGCCTTCCCGCTCGTAGAACCGCAGCGTGTGCACGCTCAGACCGGTGCGCTCGGCGACCTGGCCGATGCTCAAGCCGGCGCCGGTCTCGGGGGTCTGGGGCTGTGACGGGGCGGACATGTCGGTCAGGATACTGATTTTTGACCTAGAGTCGCTCTAGCTCCTAGGGTGCCGGGTGTCTGCTTGTCGCTTTGGCGTTGAGGGAGCTTGATCATGCATTACCGCCCGCTCGGCGGCACCGGCATCGAGGTCAGCGCGTACTGCCTGGGGACGATGATGTTCGGCTCGGTCGGCAACCCCGACCACGACGACAGCGTGCGCATCATCCACACCGCGCTCGACCAGGGGATCAACTTCGTCGACACCGCCGACATGTACTCGGACGGCGAGTCCGAACAGATCGTCGGGAAGGCGCTGCTCGGGCGGCGGGACGACGTGGTGCTCGCGACCAAGGTGCACTTCCAGATGGGCGAGGGCCGCAACCGCAGCGGAAACTCGCGGCGCTGGATCCTCAAGGCGGTCGAGGACAGCTTGCGCCGGCTGCAGACCGACTGGATCGACCTCTACCAGGTGCACCGGCCCGACCACACCACCGACATCGAAGAGACCCTGTCCGCGCTGACCGACCTGGTGCATCAGGGGAAGATCCGCGCGTTCGGCTGCTCGTCGTTCCCGGCCGAGGAGATCGTCGAGGCGCAGCATGTCTCCGAGCGCCGCGGGCTTGGCCGATTCCGGACCGAGCAGCCGCCCTACTCGATCCTGACCCGCGGGATCGAAGGCTCGGTGCTGCCGGTCTGCCAGCGCTACGGCATGGGGGTGCTCACCTGGAGCCCGCTGGCCTGGGGATTCCTCACCGGCAAGTACCGCAAGGGCCAGGCCGTGGACCTCACCTCCGGCCGGGCGGCGCTCGACCCGACCAGGTTCGACCCGTCCAATCCGGTTACGGCGGCCAAGCTCGAGGTAGTCGAGCGGCTGGTCGAGCTGGCGGATGAGCTCGGCTGCACGCTGCCCGAGCTCGCGGTGGCGTTTGTCGTCGCGCACCCTGCCGTGACCTCGGTCATCCTCGGACCGCGGACCATGGAGCAGCTGGAGGCGTCGTTGAAGGGTGCCACCGTGGCGCTGGACGACGCGGCCCTGGACCGGATCGACGAGATCGTGCCGCCCGGGACCAACCTCTACTCCGCCGACGGGACCTGGAGCCCACCGGCCTTGGCGACCGCGGCACTGCGCCGTCGTCCGCCGGCCGATCGCGCCGTCGCCGGCTAGGTCCCGGCACTGGTCGGATCGGGAGCTAGCGGTCGGCGTCGAGGTCGGCCGGGCGGAGCCGGAACACCTGCAGGTGCATGTCGTAGTACTTGTCGGTCTCGCCGACCCATTCCAGGCCGATCCGCCGCGCGGTGGCGGCCGCCCGGTTGTTGGTAGATCGAGCCACCGCGTACAGCTCGTTCAGGCCCTTCGCGAACGCCCACCTGGCCAGCGCGCGTCCCGCCTCGACGGCGTAGCCCTTACCCCAGAGATCGGGATGCAGATGCCAGCCCATCTCCAGGTCCTCGTCGCCGGGCGGAAGCGGTAGCAGGACGGCGTCGCCGGCCAGCCGGTTGCCGTTCCTGAGCTCGATCGCCCACCGGCCCGCGGGTGGAACCAAGCGCTCGTCCTCGCCCATCCACTGCTGGAGGACCAGTCGCATCGCGGAAGCGTCGGACACCCGGTCCATCGCCGGGCTGAGCCAGCGTGCCACCCGGTTATCGCCGTACACCTCCAGCGCCTGCTCGGCATCCCCCAGCCGCCACGGCCGCAAGATCAAGCGCTCGGTCACCATTTCTCGGGCCATTCGGCCACTGTAATCGGCTCTGGTCGGCCCGGTGGCGGGCGAGCCTGCGGCTCGTACCATCGGCGCATGCCCGAACTTGATCTGGTCATCGGCAACGCCAGCCTGCGGACCGCGGGCGGTGAGCGGCGGTGGATCGGGATCGTCGACGGGACCATCGCGGAGATCAGTCCGACCCCGCTCGACGCTGCTTTCGTGCTGGACGCTGAGGGTGGGCTGGTCACCGAGTCGTTCGTCAATGCGCACATGCACCTAGACAAGGTCTACACGCTCGACCTGGTGGGGGATTCCGCGATCAACGCCTACCGCAGCGGTGGGATGGGCGGCGCGCTGAGCGCGATCGAGATCGCGTCCGCGCGGTCAAGGACTTCTACGACGAGGCCTGGATCGAGCCGAACGCGCGCCGCGCGGTGCTCGAGGCGGTGCGGCACGGCGTCCGGCATGTGCTGGCGTTTGCCGACGTGGATACCCGTGCTCGGTTGGCTGGGATATGGCCGCTGTTGCGGCTGCGCGAGGAGTTCCGCGGCATCGTCGACTGCACGTGGTCGCGTTCCCGCAGGATGGGCTGCTGCGCGACGAGGGTGCCGAGGATCTGGTCCGGGAGGCGGTCAAGCTCGGCGCCGACTTCGTGGGCGGGATCCCGTGGTTGGAGGCGACCGACGGCGAGGCAAGGGAGCACGTCCGGCGGATGTGCGCGTTGGCGGCCGAGACCGACCGGCGGGTGGCGATGCTGGTCGACGACGCGGGTGACCCTGCGCTGCGGACGACCGAGATGCTGGCCGAGGAGCTACTCGGGTTGGGCCTGGTCGGGCGCGGGATCGCCAACCACGCTCGGGCCCTCGGCCGGTACGCCCAGCCGTCGCTGCTGCGCCTGATCGAGCTGGCTCGCCGGGCCGGGCTCGGCTTCGTCAGTGATCCGCACACTGGGCCACTGCACCTGCCGGTCGGCCAGTTCGTCGCCGCGGGTCTGCCGGTCGCGCTCGGCCAGGACGATATCGAGGACGCCTACTATCCGTACGGCCAGCACAACATGCTCGAGGTCGCGTTCCTGGCCGCGCACATTCTGGGCATGCTCGACACGGCCGGCACCGACCTGGTCATCGATCTGGTGACGACCGGTGCGGCCCGGGTGCTCGGCGTGCCCGGCCATCGCCTGGCGGTCGGCGGTAACGCGGATCTGGTCGTGCACGAGGACTCGACGGCTCGCCGGGTGCTGGCTCGGCACGCGGCTCCGCGATACGTCATCGCGTCAGGCAGGCTGGTGGCCACGAACAGCACCTCGACGACCTGGCACATCTCGCCGTGACCGCGACCTGCTCACCGGCCGCACCGCCGCGCGGCCGGTGAGCGGTCGCGCGATCAGCCGTCGTCCCGGCAGAGGCAGAAGGGGTGACCGGCCGGGTCGAAGAGCACGCGGACGTTGTCCTGCGGCTGATAGGTAGCGACCGACGCTCCAAGGGCGACTGCCTCGGCGACCGCGGAGTCGAGGTCCCCGACCTGGAAGTCGAAGTGCATCATCGGGCGCTGCTGCCCGTCCACCGGCGGCCACACCGGGGCCTGGTAACCGATTGCCTGCTGGAACACGACGTAGATGGAGCCCTCGGCGGCGACAAGAATCGTGGTGCCCGGCTCCTCGTGCCCGATGGTCCATCCGAGCAGCTCGGAGTAGAACCGCGCCAACGCGGCGGGGTCAGGCGCCTCGATAGCGGTGCCCCACCACATGCCCTTGGTTCGAGATCGCACCCGGTGCTCCTTTCAGGGGAGTGTCGATTTGGGTCAGGTCGGCACGCTACGGCCGACCGCGGACGTTCTGCGTCCGGAATCGCTGCGAACATCCGCTCGTGCCGCTCCACCCCGGGCGGTCATGGCGTGCCTTGATGATCCAGTAGTCTGCGGCAGGATCGGGAGCGCGTAGGTCTCGGAGGAGGCGGCGTCATGAAAGCCGTTGTCTACACGCGATATGGGACGCCTGACGCGCTTCGGTTGACCGACGTGGAGAAGCCGGCTCCCAAGGACAATGAGGTGCTGGTGAAGGTACGTGCGGTATCCCTGAACGGCTCCGACTGGGAGGGGCTGCGGGGCAAGCCGCTGTACGCCCGCCTCGGGGGCCTGTTCCGTCCGCGCCACCACATCCTCGGGTCCGATATCGCCGGTCGGGT
Source organism: Sporichthyaceae bacterium (assembly GCA_022616375.1). Classification (GTDB taxonomy): domain Bacteria; phylum Actinomycetota; class Actinomycetes; order JAKEEW01; family JAKEEW01; genus JAKEEW01. Next base: position 690 of record JAKEEW010000093.1, on the reverse strand, counting down.
TGAGGCGGTGGGTTCTCAAGCGACCCGCTTCCAGCCGGGCGACGACGTGTTCGCGGACATCCTCAGCTACATGGGCGGGCTCGCGGAGTACGTGTGCGTGCCGGAGAAGGCACTCGAGCTGATGCCGGTCGGCATGCCGTATGAGAAAGCAGCGGCCCTCCCCCAGGCCGGGGCTATCGCGCTGCAGGGAGTCCGGGACAAGGGCCGCGTCCAGGCCGGGCAGCGTGTGTTGATCAACGGTGCCGGTGGCGGTTCGGGCATGTATGCCGTCCAGCTCGCCAAGCTGCACGGCGCCGAGGTCACCGGGGTGGACAACACCGAGAAGCTGGAGTTCATGCGCTCGATGGGCGCCGACCACGTCATCGACTACACGCGGGACGACTTCACCACGAACGGACGGACTTACGACCTGGTCCTCGATCTGGCCGCGTACCGGTCGGTATTCGACTACAAGCGCTCGCTGACGCCTGGGGGACGCTATCTCTATGTCGGCGGATCGGCGGCCACGCTCTTCCAGGTTCTGCTGATCGGGCCGTTGACCGGCAGAGCCGCGGGTAAGAAGATCCGCCTGCTACCGGTTCGACTCGGTGCGCGGCACCTGGCGCCGCTGGTCGAGCTCTGCCAAACCGGAAAGATCACTACGGTCATCGACCGCCGGTTCCCGTTGAGTGAGGTGCCCGAGGCGCTGCG
>JAKEEW010000658.1 GCA_022616375.1 Sporichthyaceae bacterium | reverse complement strand
GGTTGCGCTACCCCTGCACCGCTCCGCCCCGGATCAGGTCCGCGAGCTGCTCGTCCGGGCCGGAGCGGTGCAGGGGTAGCGCAACCACGCAGTGTGCAGCAGCGTGTCAATCGGTGATGCGAGTGCCGGGCCCGGCATTCGGACGGCGGCGAACGGAGCAAGGCGATGCGGGAGACGGAGGACTTCGATGCCTTCTATGCCCACACCGCGCGGCGCATGGTCGGGTATGTCTACACGCTCACCAGTGATCTTGCCGAGGCCGAGGACACCGTGCAGGAGGCCTATGCCAGGGCCTGGCAGCACTGGTCCAAGGTGCACCGGTACGAGAATCCGGAGGCCTGGGTGCGCACGGTGGCCTACCGGATCGCGGTGAGCAGCTGGCGGCGGCACCTGTCCAGGCAACGCGCCTATCGCCGGCACGGTCCGCCGCCCGACGTCCCAGGGCTGAACGCCGACCAGGTGGCGCTGGTCGCCGCGCTGAGCGAGGTCAGCGCGGATCAACGGCGGGCGATCGTGCTGCACCACCTGGTCGGGCTCACGGTCGACGAGATCGCACACGAGACGGGCGCACCAACCGGGACGGTCAAGGCCCGGTTGGCCCGGGGCCGAGCGGCGATGGCCAAACACCTGCATGACGGGGAGGAACCGCAACATCCCACCCCCAGAGAGGTTCACGACAATGCGTGAGGACTTCGATACCCGGCTCGGCCGGCTCGCCGACCAGGCGGGCGGTTCGGTCCGGCTGCGCCCGCCCTCGATGATCCGAGCCCGCGGCGACCGTCGCCGGACCCGGGCCAGGATCGGTACCGCCGCGGTCTCCGCCGGTGTGGTCGGCCTCGGTGTGTCCGGGGTTGCCGTTCTGGTCGCGAAGAACAATCCCGGCGACGGACAGCGCCCGCCGGTAGCCGGCTCGCCCTCGGTAACCACCAGCCCCACCGAGTCGTCCCAACCGCCGGCGATCACCGACGGCATGCTGTTGACCCCGGACGACCTCAACAAGCACGGCACCGACTGGACCGAAACCCTGACCAGCCACACCGACGACGGCGCGTTCCTGCGCTGCCAGCGGGACACGCTGGCCTCGCTCGGTGCCACCGAGGTCGCGGTCCGCACGTTCGAGCGACCTGCGGTCGACGGGGGGACGACCGCGGCCGGACACCTGATCGCCTACTTCCCGACCCAGGAGGCGGCCGAACAGGCTTACGGCACGCTGTTCGGCTGGCAGGAGTCCTGCGCGGACTACGCAACCGGGGCCGGCGGCGAGCCGGCGTTGGCCGGCGGCGACATGCTCTTCGACACCGTGCAGCCGCGTGGACCGGAACGGCCGACCCTCGGCGCGGCCTGGCAGTACATGTTCGACGACAATCCCGACGATCTGAACGCCTGGTTCGACTCGACCGGGGTCGGGTCGGTTGGCCAATACCTGACCATCGTCAACTACGGCGACTACGGCCAGGACGCGAACTACCTGCCCGAGGAGAACCCCGGCGTCGTGCTGCTGCAGGACGCGTTCGAGAAGCTGCCGAGCTAGCCGGAGGAGCCACACCATCGTGATCGTGATGGGTGAGCAGCGCATTTCCTGAGCTGGGGCGCTGCACACCCACCACGATCATGAAACGGTCGGCGCTCGCCTCGTTGCCGCGACCAGGTGGCAGGCGGCGTGATGACCGGTCGAGTCGGCGGGCAGGATCGGTAGCGGCGTGGCCAGGCAGTCGCCGTCCACCCCGGCGGTGGCCGTCTCGCCGGACAGCCGGGCCGGGCAGCGCGGGTGGAACCGGCAACCGAGCGGGATCCGGGTTGGGTCCGGCGGTTCACCGGTCAGCGTGATCGGCTTGTCCGAACCTTCACCGGCCACCGAGAGCAGCGCCTTGGTGTAGGGATGCTGCGGATCGGCGAGCACCTGCTCGGTCGGCCCGACCTCGACGATCCGGCCGAGGTACATCACCGCGATCCGGTCCGCGATGTT
>JAKEEW010000657.1 GCA_022616375.1 Sporichthyaceae bacterium | reverse complement strand
GGTTGGTGCATGGTTCTTCACGAATCTCGGCCCCGCCTGGGTGGTGATCGCGCTGTCTGGGTGGGGGCGGCGTGTCGTCGCGAATGTTGGCCCCACCTCGGTTCGGATCTTCCCGTCGATGTTGTCGGCGTGGAGGTCGAAGGTGGCGCGGTCGCGGGTGGAGCTGTTCGAGCGGATCAGGCGGGATCGGCGGATCGAGGGACTGTCGATCCGGGAGTTAGCGGAGCGGCATCGGGTGCATCGGCGCACGGTGCGGCAGGCGCTGGCCAGTGCGGTGCCGCCGCCGCGTCAGGCCTATTCACGGCGGTCGCGGCCGGCGATCGACCCGTATGCGGACCTGATCGACGCCTGGTTGCTGGCCGATCGGGAGGCACCGCGCAAGCAGCGGCACACCGCGCGGCGGATCTGGCAGCGGCTGGTCGCCGAGCATGGGGCGACGTTGGCCGAGGTGACGGTGTCGCGGCATGTCGCGCGTCGCCGGGTCGAGCTTGGCCTGGACCGGGTTGAGGTGGCGGTGCCGCAGACCCATCCGCCGGGTGCGGAGGCCGAGGTCGACTTCGGCGAGTTCTACGCCCGGATCGCCGGGACGCTGGTCAAGCTGTGGATGTTCGTGATGCGGCTGTCCCATTCGGGTCGGGCGTTTCATGTCGCGTTCACCACCCAGGCGCAGGAGGCGTTCCTGGAGGGTCACGTGCTGGCGTTCGCGTACTTGGGCGGGGTGCCGGCGCGGATCCGCTACGACAACCTCAAGCCGGCGATCGCACGGGTGCTGCGCGGGCGCGACCGGGCGGAGTCGGAGCGGTTCATCGCGCTGCGCAGCCACTACGGGTTCGATTCGTTCTTCTGCCTGCCGGGCAGGGCCGGTGCGCACGAGAAGGGCGGCGTGGAGGGCGAGATCGGCCGGTTCCGCCGCCGCCACCTCGTCCCGATCCCGGATGTCGGGTCGCTGGCCGAGCTCAACGAACTTATCGCCGCCGCGGACCGGCTCGACGACACCCGGGTGATCACCGGCCGGCCGGTCACCGTGGCCACCGCGTTCGCGGCCGAGCTGCCGTCGCTGCTGGCGCTGCCGGCCGAGCCGTTCGACCCGGCCCGGCTGCTGCAGGCGCGGGTGGACAACCGGGCCCGGGTCTGTGTGCGGCAGTCCTACTACTCGGTTCCGGCCCGCTTCGCCGGCCGCCGGCTGTCGGTCAGGTTGTCCGCGACCGCGGTCGAGGTGCTAGACGGGTCACGGGTGGTGGCCCGGCACGAGCGGGCGGTCGGCCGCTACCTCGAGGTGCTCACCCTGGACCACTACCTCGAGGTGCTGCGGGTCAAGCCCGGGGCGCTGCCCGGCGCCACCGCACTGGCCCAGGCCAAGGCCTGCGGCGCGTTCACCCCGACCCACCAGCGGTATTGGAACGCTGCCCGGAACGCCCGCGGCGACACCGCAGGCACCCACGCGCTGATCGAGGTGCTGCTGGCGCACCGCAGCCTGCCCGCGGAGGCGCTGGTGGCGGCGATGGACACCGCGGTCGACGCCGGGGTGCTCGACCCGCAGGTGGTGCTCATCGACGCCCGCCGCGAGGCCGCCAGCCGGGTCGCCCCGGTGATCCCGATCGGTGCGCTGGCCCGCTACGACCGGCCGGCGCCCACCCTGACCGGCTACGACCAACTCCTGACCGGGAGCTGCCCATGACCACGCTCAGCGACACCGCCGCGCAGGCCGCCATCGGCGCCGCCACCCGCGAGCTGCACCTGCCTACCGTGCGGGCCGAAGCGGTCCGGCTGGCCGAGATCGCCGCCCGGGAACGACAGTCCTACCTGGCCTTCCTTGCCGAGGTGCTGGCCGCCGAGGTCGACGACCGCTGCGAACGTCGCCGCTCCCGGCGCATCACCGAGGCCAAGTTCCCGCGGATCAAACGCCTGACCGAGTTCAACATCGATGCGGTGCCCAGCCTGCAGCCCGCGCAGCTCGCCACCCTGGCCAGCGGTGCCTACCTGGACGCCGGCGAACCCGTCGTGCTACTCGGCGACAGCGGCACCGGCAAATCGCACCTGCTCATCGGCCTGGGCCTGGCCGCCTGCGAACAAGGCCGACGGGTCCGCTACGTCACCACCGCGCAGCTGGTCAACGAACTCGTCGAGGCCGCAGACGAACGCCAGCTGTCCCGGGTCGTCGGCCGCTACGGCCGCCTCGACCTTCTCCTATTGGACGAGCTCGGCTACGTCCAAATCGACCCGCGCGGCGCCGAACTGCTGTTCCAGATCATCACCGAAAGGGAGGAACGCGCCAGTATCGGGATCGGGACAAACCTGCCGTTCAGCGAGTGGGGAACCGTGTTCCCCGACCCGCGGCTGGTCGCCGCCATCGTCGACCGGGTCACCTTCAACGCCCACATCCTCGAAACCGGCACCCAGTCCTACCGGCTGCGCACCAGCAACAGCCGGCGCAAGCGGGCTGGCTAACCGACCCCGCCGCCGGGAGAACCACCTACAACCACCTATGCTCTGGCCGACGCCGGCATCATGAGTGGCGTGAAGCCCAACCTGACCAGGATCCCGGCCACAGGGGATCTGCGGGCTCAGCGGATACTTGACCGAGCCC
>JAKEEW010000656.1 GCA_022616375.1 Sporichthyaceae bacterium | reverse complement strand
AGGGTATGGCCCTGGTCGGACTCGGTGGCGTGATCGGACTGGCCGCCGCCCTGGGCGTGACCCGACTGATTCGCGGATGGTTGTTCGGGATCGGAAGCACCGACCCGATGGCCTTCGCCGGTGCGGGGCTGGTGCTCGGAGCCGCTGCGCTGATTGCGAGCTACCTGCCGGCCCGCCGGGCAGCGCGGGTGGATCCGATGGTGGCCCTGAGGAACGAATAGAGTCATCAGTCATCGGTCATCGGTCATCAGTCGACAGTCAGGGTGGGTCGGACTGACCGTGAACCCGGATCTTAGCTTCGCAGGGACCGACGACTGATGACCGATGACTGATGACCGATAGCTCCCAACGAGGGGAACCGTATGGACGGCTTAACGCAGGACATCCGCTACGCCTTCCGGACGTTGCTGAAGTCGCCGGGCTTCACCGCCGCCGCGGTGCTGACCCTGGCGCTCGGGATCGGGGCCAACACCGCCATCTTCTCGGTGGTCGACGGCGTGTTGCTGCGGCCGACTCCGCTGGAGAGCGTAGACCGGCTGATGATGGTCTGGGAGACGGATCGGCGAAGCGGGACCACACGCGAGCCTGCGTCGGTACCCGACTATCTGGATTTCCGGCAGCGCGCCACCCGGATGGAGCGGCTGGCCGCGTTTGCCGCGGCCGAGGCGAATCTCACGCCGGAAGAGGGCGACCCGATCCGGCTGGCGGCGCTGGCCATCGATCACGGGTTCCTTCCCATGGTGGGTCTGCGGCCGCTGGTCGGGCGGGTGTTCAGCGAGGAAGAAGATCGGCCCGGCGGGCCGGCGGTAGTGCTGATCGGCGAGGACCTCTGGCGCCTGCAGTTCGCCGGCGATCCAGCCATCGTGGGACGCACGGTGCGGCTGGACGACGTCACCAGGACGATCGTGGGTGTCCTCCCCTCGACCGCGGATTTCGGCGCGCTCCAGATCCTGGGCTCGGCGGCGTACGGACGTGGCTTCGCCGATCGCGGTGGCCGGGTCGAAGTCGACCTCTGGGTGCCGCTCCGGCCGAATCCGGAAACCACGCCGCGATCGACCCATCCCATTTTCCTGATGGGACGGTTGGCCCCCGGCGCCACAACGGCCATGGCGCAACAGGAGCTGGCGGCGGTCGCCGACGAGCTGGAGCGGACCTACCCCGAAAACACCAGCAGGGGTGTGTTCGTCGAGCCGTTGACCCAGGTGGTGTTCGGCCCGGTGCGCCCCGCGCTGCTGGTGTTGCTGGGCGCGGTCGCGCT
>JAKEEW010000655.1 GCA_022616375.1 Sporichthyaceae bacterium | reverse complement strand
CGGCCGGCCGGGGAACGGCCGTGCCGGGTCGGTCGTGGTCAGCGGCGAGTCCACGTACCAGAACGGTTCGGCCAACCGGCCCGAGTCGACTTGGCCGACCGCGTCCGGGTCGGTGAGCGCGCGTTGCAGCACATCGAGCCGGTGCGCCCGCTCGGCCGCGGTCTGCGGGACCAGGAACCGCATCGTCGCGCTGGTCACGTCCAGGTTCTCCACGGCCGCGGCGTGCCGCTCGGCGTGGTAGCTGGCCAGCAGCTCCGGTCCGGCCCAGCCGTGCAGCACGAAGGCCAGCTTCCAGGCCGCGTTCTCGGCGTCCTGGACACCCGAGTTGAGTCCACGCGCACCGAACGGGGCCATCAGGTGCGCGCAGTCGCCGGCCAGCAGCACCCGGCCGATCCGCATCCGATCCGCACAGCGGGCGTGGAACCGGTAGTCGGTGCGCCACAGCACGCGATACCGGGAGTCGCCGAGGATCGCCCGGATCCTGCGGTCCAGACCGCCGCCGCGCTCCTCCGCGGTCAGGTCGAAGTCCGCCGGCACCTGCCAGTCGATCCGGTAGGTGCCGCCCGGGCAGGGGTGGATGAGCACCTGCCGGCCCGGGTTCCAGGCCGGGTCGAAGTAGAACCGGCGCTCCAGCTCCCAACCGGGTAGCTCGGCGGCGATATCGCAGATCAGGAACCGGTCGGCGAAGCTGTCCCCGGCGAAGTCGACGCCGAGCGCGGCCCGGATCTGGTCGGCGTGCGCACCGGCGCAGACCACCGCGTAGCCGGCCCGGACCGTGACGCCGGCGCCAGCCTCACCGGCCGCGCAGCGCAGCGTCACACCCGCCGGATCCGGCTCGATCCCCACCACGCGGTGCGACCAGCGCGCGTCGATGAGCGGCTCGGCCGCGATCCGGTCGTCCAGGATCTGCTCGGTGCGGGACTGCGAGATGTTCACGAACGGAGGGAACGGTGAGCGGCCTGGGTCGGGCAGGGTGAGGCTGAACAGCTCCCGGTCGCGGTAGTAGGTCCGGGCGGTCCGCCAGGTCACCCCCTCGTCCGCGATCTGCTGCCCGGCACCGACCGCGGACCAGATGTCCAGCACCTCGCGCTGCTGACAAATCGACCGGGAGCCGACCACGTCCCGCTCCGACCGCTGGTCGAGCAGCACCGACCGGATGCCCCAGCGGGCCAGCAGCAGGGCCACGCTCTGGCCGACCGGGCCGTTCCCGACGATCGCGACCTGCTGCTCCGGTGGAGCAGTCACCCCTGCAGCTCCGCCCATACCTCGCGGTCCCGCTCGGCGGTCCAGATCCGCGGCCAGTCGATCCCGTCCAGCTCGTCCCAGAGCCGAGCCACGTTGAACGGCAGGCAGTGCTCGAAGATCGGCCAGCCGCCGTAGCCGGGAGCCAGCGCAGCGTGCGCGGCCGCGAACGCCTCCTGACGAGTGCCTCCGGCCGCGTGCACGGCGGACACCTCGGCCTGCAGGACGGCCAGGAACTCGCGGGTCTGCGCGATCGCGGCCGTCACCGCGGAGGCGCCCCTGGCCACCGGGCCACGGCCACCGACCAGCGCCTCGGCACCGAAGCCGGCGACCTGGTCCAGGGTGGTGGTGGCCCAGTCCCGGTGGAACGCGTCCCCGGTGTAGAGCGCGGCGCGCGACTCGACCAGGTCCCCGGCGAACATGATGCGCTGCTCGGGTAGCCAGGCCACGATGTCGCCGGCGGTATGGCCCCGGCCGCAGTACGCCAGCACCAGCTCGCCCCGGTCGGCACCAAGCGGGATCGAAAGCCGGTCGGTGAACGTGAGGTCTGGCCAGGTCAGCCCGGGGATAGACGCGGGTTCGCGGAACAGCCGCGGCATCCGGGCGAGCTCGGACTCCCAGTCCTGCCGGCCGCGTTCGGCGATCAGATGCCGGGTCTGTTCGTGCGCGATGATCGCGTCGGCCTGGAACGCCGAGGCGCCCAGGGTGCGAACCGCGTGGTAGTGCGACAGCACCAGGTAGCGGATCGGCTTGTCGGTGTGCTGCCGCAGCGTGGCCAGCCAGTCCGCCGCCGCGACCGGGGTGGCCCTGGCCTCGATGCACACCACGAAGTCGGCGCCCTCGATCGCGCCGACGTTCGGATCGCCCTCGGCAGTCAGCGCGTACACACCGTCGGCGAGCACCTCGAGGGTCTCGGTCTTGTCGGCAAGATCGGCCGATGAGGCGAACGGCTTCGCGGTCACCGGATCACTGTGGCGGACCGGAGCGGGCGCTGTCGATCCGGGCCAGGATGTGCCGGGCCAACTCGTCCGGCAGCTCGTCCGCGATCCAATGGCTGGCCCCGGGCAGCGGGACGAACTCGTAGTCGGCGTTCACCCAGTCGCCGCACGACTGCGCGGCGACCCGGCCCATCGCGATGTCCTGATCGCCCCATACGTAGGTCGTCGGTCGCAGTGCCGGGCCGGTGGAGCCGTTGGTGCCGAGCGCCCGGTACCAGTTCAGGGTCGCGGTCAGCGCGCCCGGCTCGAGCAGCGGTCGGACGTAGTCGTCGATCCGCTCCGGCGGCAGCGCACCGAACATCGCCCGGAGCCGGGTCGCACCGTTCTCCAGCAGGACCGTTTCGGCCTTGCCCGCCTCCTGGAACAGCCGGATGTAGCCGAGCCGCTGCTGCTGGTCGGGGTCGGTGCGCGCGGCCGCTACGAGTGCACCCGGATGCGGCGCCGAGATCGCGGTGAACGTGCGGATCCGATCCGCGTGCTCGCCGGCCACCAGCCGCCAGCCCACCAGCGCTCCCCAGTCGTGCGCGACCAGGTGCGCGCTCGGCGCGCCCACCGCGTCGAGCAGGGCGAGCGCATCGGCGGCCAGCTCACCGACCCGGTAGGCGGCCACGTCTTTCGGGCGGGCACCGGGAGAGTAGCCGCGCTGATCCGGCGCGATCGTGCGCAGCCCGGCATCGTGCAGGATCGGCGACACCAGATCCCACATCCCGGAGTGCTGCGGAAAGCCGTGCAGCAGCAGCACCGGATCGCCATCCTGCGGACCGCGGACCCGGACCCTGAACTGCAGACCGCGTACGGTGTCGGGCATCTGGCCGAGACTATCGGGTAAGACTCGTTCGACATCCGCACCGGTCGGGCCCGCGGTCTGCGGGTCGGCTTGCGGGCAAAGACTCCGAAATACCAGAGATTTCGGTTAAACCCGCAGACCAGTCGCTAGATCGATCTCCAGACTTGGTCGCCACCCGACTGGCTGCTTGATGGCCGGTCGGGCCCGCTTGAGGCTCCGCGACAGAGGGGACGGCGAGCGCCATGTCCCTGCTGTCGGGAGGCAGATGTGAAAGCGCGAAGACTGGCGATCGGGTTAGCGGCCTTGGCGTTAGCCGCTGCCGGAGCCGGAGTCGGAGCTACCGCTTCGTACGGCGTCGGCGCCCCGCTACCCGCGTCGAACGGCCAGTACCGGGTGGACGGCCCATCCACCAAGGAAGCCCGGACCGCGATCGCCCGCACCGGGGCGTCGATCGACCACGGATTTGGGAGCAACTACGTCGTCGTCACCGCCACCGCCGGCGAGGTCCAAGCCATCCGCAAGCTCGGCTACTTCGTCACCCCGCTCACGGCGCCGGAACCGACGAGCCGAGGTGGCGTCGGCACCAACCTGTTCCCGCCCGCGGACTCGAACTACCACGACTATCCAGAGCTCACCACGAAGGTGAACCAGGTCGTCGCCGACCACTCGAGCATCGCCCGCAAGCTCAGCGTCGGCACCTCCTACCAGGGCCGGGACCTCATGCTGATCAAGATCAGCGACAACGTGGCGACCGACGAGGCCGAACCCGAGGTGCTGTTCACCGCGCAGCAGCACGCACGCGAGCACCTGACTCCCGAGATGGCCATCTACCTGATGGACCTGTTCACCGACAACTACGGCTCGGACCCGCAGATCACCAACCTGGTGAACAGCCGGGAGATCTGGATCATCCCGACGCTCAACCCGGACGGCTCCGAGTACGACATCGCCACCGGGTCCTACCGCAGCTGGCGCAAGAACCGGCAGCCGAACTCGGGCAGCTCGTTCGTCGGCACCGACGAGAACCGGAACTGGAACTACAACTGGGGCTGCTGCGGCGGGTCCTCCGGCAGCTTCTCCAGCGAGACCTACCGCGGTGCAGCGCCGGAGTCGGCTCCCGAGGTTGCCCGGGTCGCCGATTTCGTCCGCAGCCGGGTTGTCGGCGGCGTACAACAGATCAAGATAGGGATCGACTGGCATACCTACGGTGAGCTGGTGCTGTGGCCGTACGGCTACACGTTCAACAACACCGCGCCCGGTCTGACCCAGGACGACCGCGACACGTTCGCGACGCTCGGCCAGCAGATGGCCGCGACCAACGGCTACACCCCGGAACAGGCCAGCGACCTCTACATCACCGACGGCACGATCGACGACTACCTGTGGGGCGTACACAAGATCTTCGGGTACACGTTCGAGATGTTCCCGACCGGCAGCCCGGGCTTCTACCCGCCGGACGAGAACATCCCGGCGCAGGTCAGCCGGAACCGGGCCGCGGTGCTGATGTTGCTGGAGTACGCCGACTGCCCGTACCGGATCATCGGCAAACAAGCGCAGTACTGCGGCGGCGGTCCACCGCCGACCACGGTGTACTTCGACAACTTCGAGACCGCGACCGGGTGGACCACCAACCCCAACGGCACCGACACCGCAACCACCGGACAGTGGGTACGCGGTGACCCGGCGGCCACCACCTCCAGCGGAACCAAGCAGCTCGGCACCACGGTGAGCGGGGTCAACGACCTGGTCACCGGGGCCGCGGCCGGAGCCAGCGCGGGTGAGTTCGACATCGACGGTGGAGTGACCTCGATCAGGTCGCCACAGATCACGTTGCCGTCAACCGGCACGCTGACCCTGTCGCTGTCCTGGTATCTGGCGCACGGCAGCAACTCGTCGAGCGCGGACTTCCTCCGGGTCAGCATCGTCGGGTCGTCTACCCAGACCGTGCTCAGCCAGGCCGGAGCCGGGTCCGACCGGGACGGTGCCTGGGCGACCGGTTCGGCCAACATCAGCGCGTTCGCCGGTCAGACCGTGCGGATCCTGATCGAGGCGGCCGACGCATCCGGCGCCAGCCTGGTCGAGGCCGGCGTCGATGACGTAAGGATCACGCAGCAGAGCTAGCGGGTTAGCTCTTGTCAGCCGGCGTCCCTTGCCGAAGATGGCAGGGACGCCGGCTGACGGTCAGGACGCCATCTCGGCCAGCAGCGCCTCGGCCAGCAGTCCGGATGGCCCGCGCACGGCCGGGCCGGGCCGGGCCCCAGCGGGACCACCTGGAGCTGGTCGATCGGCAGCAGCCCGGCCTCGGCGAGCGCCGCCGGAGCGGCCGCAACTCCGACCTGTGGGCCGGCCGAGTTGTACGGCACTGCGATCACCGGGCTCAACATGCACTCAGGCTATGCCGATCCGGGTAGAGCTATCCCAGGCGCAGCGTGCGGGTGGAGGCGGGAGGGTCGGCATGCCTGAGCTGACATCGGTAGTTGTTGCCGCGAGGCGTCGCGGGCTGGCGCGCGAGCTGGCCGAGGCATTGCGGACCGGGCCGTTCGAGCGCGCCTTGCGCTTAGCCATCAGGTCGCGCGGGCTGACCCTGGAGCGGATCCGGGTCCGGCTGCTCGAACGCGGGGTGCGGACCAGCCTGGCCAGCCTGAGCAACTGGCAGCGTGGCCGTTGCCGGCCGGAGCGGGCCCGCTCGTTACAGGCGGTCCGGGAGCTCGAGGACATCCTCGGCCTGCCGGCCGACTCGCTGGTCACGTTGTTAGGTCCGCGCCGACCGCGCGGGCGCTGGCTGCAGCGGGCGGCCGACTCGGCCACCGAGGCAGTGGAGGCGGTCCGGGTCCGGCTGATCGTCGAGACCGCGGCCGGGGTCGCGGTGTTCGATCAGGAGCTGGCCGCCGAGCTCATGGCCGGGCGCGAGGGATGACCAGGCCGGATTCGTAGGCGGTCACCACCGCCTGGGTCCGGTCCCGCAGGCCGAGCTTGGTCAGGATCCGGCTGACGTGGGTCTTCACGGTTTCCTCGCTGACCACCAGGCGTTGCGCGATCTCGGTGTTGGACAGACCCTCGGCGACCAGCCGCAGCACCTCGGTCTCCCGCGGGGTCAGCTCGCCCAGCAGGTCGGGCCGGGCCGGTGGGTTGGGCCGCAGCCTGGCGAACTCACTGATCAGCCGGCGGGTGACGGTCGGAGCCAGCAGGGCCTCGCCGGCCGCGATCACGCGGACCGCATCGAACAGGCTCTCTGCCGCGACATCCTTGAGCAGGAAGCCGCTGGCCCCGGACCGCAATGCCTCGTAGACGTACTCGTCCAGGTCGAACGTGGTCAGCATGAGCACCCGCGGGCCGGTGTCGGTCGGATCGATCGCGAACTCGCCGGTGATCCGGCGGGTCGCCTCGATCCCGTCCATGGTCGGCATCCGCACGTCCATCAGCACGACGTCGGGATCCAGCCGACGGCACAGCCGGACCGCCTCCGCGCCGTCCGCAGCGCTACCGACCACGTCGAAGTCCGGTTGGGTGCCCAGCAGCGCGGTGAAGCCGGCCCGCACGATCTCCTGATCGTCGGCGATGAGCACCCTGATCGGCTGGTCGCCGGTCACGAGCCGGCCCCGTTCAGCGGCAGGGCAGCGTCGACCAGGAAACCGCCGCCCTCGGCCGGACCGGCCGAGACCGTGCCACCGACCATCGCGGCTCGCTCTCGCATCCCGTGCAGCCCGTGCCCGCTCGGATTCGCATCGGCCGGACCTGGACCATCGTCGCGGATCCGGAGCAGCAGCGTGTCGGCGGTGTACTCGAGCTCCACGTCGACTGCGGCGTTCGGGGCGTGCTGGCGGGCGTTCGACAGCGCCTCCTGGACGATCCGGTAGGCGGCGAGGTCGATCCCGACCGGCAGGGTCGTGGGCGAGCCGCGCAGCGTGAGCCGGATTGTGCTGCCGGCCTGGCGGGCCGAGTCGACCAGCTCGTCGATCCGGTCCAGGCTCGGCTGCGGGGCGAGGTCGGCCCCGTCCACGTCGACCCGCAGCACGCCGAGTAGCCGGCGCATCTCGGTCAGCGCATCCCGGGCCGTCCCGCCGATCGCGGCCAGCCGTTCCTGTCCCTCGGCCGGCATGCCGGTAGTGGCCAGCCTGGCGGTCTCGGCCTGGATCGCGATCATCGACAGATGGTGGGCAACCACGTCGTGCAGCTCGCGGGCGATCCGGTTGCGCTCCTGGGCCGCGGCCCGGTCGCGCAGCGTGTCGTCCATCGCCCGCCGGGTCTCGTCCCGCTCGGCGAACGCCTGGCTGCGCTGCCGCTGGGCGTCGCCGAGGATCAGCGTGGCCACCACCACGAGCAGCACGACCAGCCCGGAGACTGCCGAGCTGTCGCCGGAGAACGGAGTGATCGCGTTCAGCGCGAACGGGGCGGCGAGCAGCGCCGATGCGCCGCGCGGATACTGCACGGCCACGCCATAGGTGACCACCAGCTGGGCGATCACGCCGGCGACGGTCAGCGGGGCCGGATCGGCCAGCGCGACGATCGTGGCAATCGTGATCACGACTGCGGCGATCCAGGCCCAGCGGGTGCGCAGCAAGGCAAGCGGAGCGGTGCCGAACACCGCGAGCAGCGCTGCGGTGGTGTGGTCGCCGGAGCCGCCCAGGTACAGCGACTCGACCAGGCCGACGAAGCCGAGGACGAGCGCGAGCACGACGAACCCGTCCGGTCCGGCCAGGATCCGGCGCGCGGTGGCGATCGAGGTCTCGATCACGGGAGGTAGCGGTGTGGTGCCGTTCACGTGGTCAATTGTCGCCCGGTGAGAACGCCGGCGCGTCCCCCCGGATACGGAGGCTGCGGGTAGCTCCGGCGGGGGACTCCGGGCGAGCCGATCACCATGGAGAGCGGCGCCAAGACGGCTCGGCAGCGGGACGCCCCGAGCCTGGCCGGCTCCCTACCGTCGGGCGCATGGATGCACTCATCGAGGCACGCGGCCTCACCAAGCGGTTCGGCCGGACCACCGCCGTGGACGGCCTCTCCTTTCAGGTGCGGGCCGGGCAGGTCACCGGCTTCATCGGGCCCAACGGCGCCGGCAAGTCGACCACCATGCGGATCGTGCTGGGCCTCGACGCGCCCGACCAGGGCAGCGCGCTGGTCAACGGTCGTCCCTACGTCCGGCTGGAAACCCCGCTGCGGGAGGTCGGCGCACTGCTCGATGCGGCGGCTTTGCACCCGGGCCGGCGGGCCTACCACCACCTGCTCTGGCTGGCCCAGAGCAATGACCTGCCCAAGCGGCGGGTCGCTGAGGTGCTCGATCTGGTCGGCCTGGCCGATGTCGCCAGGCGCCGGGCCGGCGGGTTCTCCCTCGGTATGCGGCAACGGCTGGGGATCGCCGCCGCGTTGCTCGGCGACCCGCCGATCCTGATGTTCGACGAGCCGGTCAACGGCCTCGACCCGGAGGGCGTGATCTGGATCCGGGGCTTCCTGCGGGAGCTGGCCGCCCAAGGCCGCGCGGTGTTCGTGTCCAGCCATCTGATGAGCGAGCTCGAGGACACCGCCGACCACCTGGTGGTGATCGGCCGCGGCCGGCTGATCGCGGACACCTCGGTGTCGGCACTGCTCGGTTCCGCCTCGGACGGCAGCGTCACGGTCCGCACGCCCTATCGCAGCGAGATCATGACCGTGCTGGCCAGCGCCGGCGGCGTGGTTAGCTCGACCGGGGCGGAGACGCTGACCGTGACCGGCCTGCCGGCCGAGAAGGTGGCCGAGCTGGCCGCCGACCGGGGCCTGCCGCTGTACGAGCTGACCCCGCACCGCGCCTCCCTGGAACAGGCCTATCTCCACCTGACCCGGGACGCGGTGGACTACCGGTCCGGCGGCGGCACGGGCGAGGCCGGGGCGTCCCGATGAGCGCGGTCCGGGCGGAGTGGACGAAGTTCTGGTCGGTGCGCGGCACCCGATGGGGGATCATCCTCGCGGTCGTGCTGACCGTCGGGCTGACCGCGTTCTTCGCGGCGGTCGGCGGGACCGACGCCACCGAGGCCGGCCAGGGCGATGACGACGTCGTCGTGAACAGCCTGCGCGGGATCTACCTCGGCCAGCTCGCGGTCATCACACTCGGTGCCGTGGTTGGAGCCTCGGAGTACGCGACCGGGCTGATCCGCACCACGTTCGCCGCCGTGCCCCGGCGCAGGCAGGTGCTGGCCGCCAAGGCAGCCGTGCTCGGAACGGCGATGACCGCGGCCGGGCTGCTGGCCAGCTTCGCGTCCTTCCTGATCGCCCAGCCGCTGCTGCAGAGCAACGGCTACGTCGCACCCGCCTACCCGCCGCCCTCGCTGTTCAGCGAGCCGGTGCTGCGTGCGGTCATCGGCACCGGGATCTTCCTGACCCTGCTGGCGCTGCTCAGCCTCGCGCTCGGGATGATCCTGCGCCGGACCGGCGCCACGATCAGCATCATGGTGGGACTCACCCTGGTTCCGCTGATCGCCGCCGAGCCGGGCTCGCCGCTGATGTCCGAGGAGATCGCGGTCTGGGTCCGCCGAATCGCGCCGATCGCCGGCATGGCCATCCAGCAGACCAGGGAGCGGCTGGACACCGCGATTGGGCCATGGGCCGGGTTCGGCGTGCTGTGCGCGTGGACCGCAGCCGCGCTGCTGGCCGCCGGCTGGCTGCTGACGCGAAGGGACGCATGATGGCTGGTCGGGCTGGTCGAGTGCTGCGCGCCGAGCTGACCAAGCTGCGCTCGTTGCCGAGCACCAGGTGGGCGCTGCTCGCGACGGTCGGCTTGACGCTGGTGCTCAGCTACACCGTCGCCGTGTCGGTGGACACCGCAGGCCCGGCAGCACCGGGCTGCACCCCCGGTGCGCCCGGCTGCGGTGACGAGGACGTCATCCTCAACGGGCTGTCCGGGATCGCGTTCGGCCAGATCGCGGTCGTGGCGTTCGCGGCACTCGCGATCACCGGTGAGTACGCCACCGGCACCATCCGCACCACGCTGACCGCGATACCGCGGCGCGCCCGGGTGCTGGCCGGCAAGATCGCCGTAGTGGGCGGACTCGGCCTGCTGGCCGGCCTGGTCGCCGCACTAGCCGCGTTCTTCGTGTCGCAGCCGCTCATGCACGGCAACGGGTTCGTGCCCGAGCAGGGCTACCCGATTGCTTCGCTGACCGACGAGCCGGTTGCCCGCGCGGTCATCGGCTCGGGCTTCTACGTCGCGCTGATCGGGCTGCTCAGCCTCGGGATCGGGGTGATCCTCCGGCACACCGCGGCCGCGATCACAACCGTGCTCGGGCTGCTGTTCGTGCCGTTCATCATGGGGCTGGTGCTGCCGGAGAGCCCGCGCGAGCTGTTCCAGCAATACAGTCCAATGAGCGCCGGCATGGCCATCCAGCGCACTGTCGAGCGGGTGGACAGCGTGCCGATCGGGGTGTGGGCCGGGCTCGGCGTGCTGGCCTGCTATGCCGCGGCAGCGCTGCTGGCCGCATTCGTGGTGCTCCGCCTTCGGGACGCATAACTCCCGGCTCCTGCTGGCTCTACTCTGGGCTCCAGCTTGCATCAGCGAGGTTGGAAGCTAGATCAGGCTTGCAGGTGCGAGTCCAGGGTCAATACAGTTGTCCGCATGATCCCCAGCTACCGACCAGGACAGGTTGCCGCGATCCTCGGGGTCAGCGTCGACACGGTGCGCCGGTGGGCCGACAGCGACCAGCTGGAGACCCGGCGCACCGAGAGCGGCCAGCGGATGATCGACGGGGCCGCGCTGGCCCGTTTCCTCGCCGAGAACGCGCCCGAGCAGGGCGCGGAGGTCATCGTCGGGCGCTCGGCCCGCAATCGCTTTCCCGGCATCGTCACCTCGGTGATCGCCGACGAGATCGTGGCGAAGGTCGAGATGCAGGCCGGCCCGCACCGGGTCGTCTCCCTGATGACCGCGCAGGCTGTCGAGGAGCTCGGGCTCGCACCCGGCGTGCTCGCGGTCGCCGTGGTCAAGTCCACCAACGTCGTCGTGGAGGTGCCGGCACCGCAATGAGAGTCGCGAGCTTAGTTGCCGCCGTGCTGCTGCTGACCGCGTGCGGCGGCGACGACGGGGACGAGTCGACCGCGTCGACCGGCGGCACTCTGACCGTCTTCGCCGCCGCGTCGCTCACCGATGCGTTCACCCAACTCGGCGAGCAGTTCGAGGCCGATCATCCGGGCGTCTCGGTCGAGTTCAACTTCGCCGGATCGTCGGCACTGCGGGAGCAGATCATCGGCGGCGCGCCCGCCGACGTGTTCGCCTCGGCCAACGAGTCGAACTTGACCCAGGTGGTCGATGCCGGCCTGGCCACCGGGCCGGTCCCGTTCGTGACCAACGTGCTGCAGATCGCGGTGCCGGCCGGTAACCCGGGAAAGGTCGCCGGCCTGGCCGACTTCGCCAAGGCTGACCTGCTGATCGGGTTGTGCGCCGAGGAGGTTCCCTGCGGTGAGTTCGGCCGCGAGGCTTTGGCTCATGCCGGGGTCACCGCATCGATCGACACCAACGAGCCCGACGTCCGCAGCCTGCTCACCAAGGTGGAAAACGGCGAGCTGGACGCCGGCATCGTCTACCGCACCGATGTGCTGGCCGCCGGCGATGCGGTGCTCGGCGTAGACATCCCGACCGGCCAGAACGTGGTAGCGACCTACCCGATCGCGGCGCTGTCCGGCTCGGACCAGTCCGAGCTCGCGGCCGCGTTCGTCGAGTTCATCCGGTCCGCTCCGGCCCAGCAGGTGCTCGGTACGTTCGGCTTCCAGCCGGCCTGATGCTGATCTGATGGTCGTCTGATGCGCGCAAGTCAGTCCCGGGCTCGACCCCGGCCACCGTGGCCGCTGCTCCCGCTGGCAGCTGTCACGCTCGCGTTCTTGCTCGTGCCGTTTCTTGCGCTGGTGCAGCGAACCCCGTGGACCGGGCTACCCGACCTGCTGACCCGGCCGGTCGTCGCGGATGCGTTGCGGCTGTCCCTGCTCACCTCGCTGCTGGCCACCGCGATCGCGCTGGTATTCGGCATTCCGCTGGCCTGGTTGCTGGCCCGGCAACCGTTCCCCGGCCGGACCGTGGTGCGTGCCGTGGTGCTGCTGCCGATGGTGCTGCCCCCGGTTGTGGGCGGCGCCGCGCTGCTGTTCGCATTCGGCCGCCGCGGGCTGCTCGGCGAGTCCGTCTATGACCAGACCGGGTTCCTGCTGCCGTATTCGACCTGGGGCGTCGTGGTGGCCAACGCGTTCGTCGCGATGCCGTTCCTCATCATTACCGTCGAGGCCGGGCTGCGTTCGATGGAGCGACGCTACGAGGAGGCCGCGGCCTCGCTCGGCGCGACCCAGTGGACGATCTTCCGGCGGATCACGGTGCCGATGGTGGCGCCGTCGATCGTGGCCGGCGCGGTGCTCTGCTGGGCGCGGGCCCTCGGCGAGTTCGGCGCGACCGTCACGTTCGCCGGCAACCTGCAAGGCCGCACCCAGACGATGCCGCTTGCGGTTTTCCTCGCCCTGGAGTCCGGTGACCGCGAGGCGGCGATCGCGTTGAGCCTGGTCCTGATCGCGGTGTCGCTCGCGGTGATGGTGCCGCTGCGGGACCGCTGGCTCGGCGTCTAGGTCGCCCCGATGTTCAGCGCTCGGATCGAGCTCCAGCTCGGCACCCTCGACCTTGCCGTCGACCTGGACGCGGCCGACGGCGAGACCGTCGCGGTGCTCGGGCCGAACGGCGCCGGCAAGACCACGGTCCTGCGGGTCGTCGCCGGCTTGCTGGCCCTCGACCGAGGCCGGCTCGAGGTGGACGGGCTGGTCTTGGATGATCCCGCAGCCGGGGTCTTCGTCCCGACCGCAGACCGGCCGATCGGGCTGGTGTTCCAGGACTACCTGCTGTTTCCTCGGATGTCGGCGCTGGACAACGTCGCGTTCGGGCTGCGGGCTCGGGGAGTGCCCAAGGGTGACGCGCGAGCCCAGGCCACGCAGTGGTTGCAGCGGCTCGATCTGGCCGACCAGGCGCTGGCCCGCCCGCGGGCGCTGTCCGGCGGGCAATCACAGCGCGTGGCGCTGGCCCGGGCGCTGGCCACCTCACCCCGGCTGTTGCTGCTGGACGAGCCGCTGGCCGCACTGGACGCCGGAAGCCGGGTCAAGGTCCGCTCCGAGCTACGCCGTTACTTGGCCACGTTCGGCGGGGCTCGGCTGCTGGTCACCCACGACCCGGTGGACGCGATGGTGCTGGCCGACCGGGTGATCGTGGTCGAACACGGCCGGGTCACCCAGGTCGGGACGGTGGTCGACGTGGCCAGGCATCCGCGGTCCCGGTACGTCGCCGAACTGGTCGGGGTCAACCTGCTGCACGGCACCGCGGCCGGGACGCACCAGGTGCGGCTGCGGTCCGGGGCGGAGCTCACCGTCGCCGACCCGGTTCCGGGTCAGGACCTGGTCGTCGCGGTTCGGCCGCAGTCGGTGGCGGTACACCGTGAGCAGCCGCACGGCAGCCCGCGCAACGTGTGGCCGGCCACCGTCACCGACCTGGAGGTGGACAGGGACCGGGTCCGGGTGCAGCTGGACGGACCGGTCCCGCTGGTCGCCGAGGTGACCCCGGCCGCGCTGGCCGAGCTCGAGCTCTCGCCCGGTACACCGGTCTGGGCCGCGGTCAAGGCGGTCGAGTTGGCCGTCTACACCCGCTGAGCCGGCGACTTTCGCGTCGTTTCCGACCGGCGTAGTCGGACAACCAGGTGACGCCGGCGACCGGGGCTGCCACGATGGCACCCGTGGTGTTACGCCCGCTGTTGCTGTCCCGGCTGGTTCCGCTGGTGTTCCCGATCCCGCTCGGGTACTGGGCGGCCGTCAATGCCGACACCGGCAACTGGCTGGGTGCGGCCGCCGCGGCGGTGGCCCTCGTCCCGGTCGGATACTTCGTGGTCCGCGCGTTCCTTGCCCGGGTGGTGTGCGACCAGGACTCGGTCACCGTCCACGGCTACCTGCGCACCCGCGACGTGCCCCGCGCCGCGGTGACCGGGCTCAAGGGCGGGCCGTGGCCGCGGCTGCGCTGGCGAACCGCTGCCGGGAAGACCCGCTCGACCCTGGTCAGCCCGTTCGCCGCGGCCAGCATCAGCGCACCGTGGGTGGCCGAGCACAACTCCCGAAGCCTGCATCGGCTGGCGCGGTGCATCGGCGACCCGACACACGCCGACCAGGCCGGCGGGCCAGCCGCGCACTAACCCCGCTCGGCCCGGGCCTTCAGGCCGGTCGCGAGCTGCTCGAAGGACGGCCCCAGGTCGGGGATGGTCCGCCAGATCAGCGGGGTCAGCGGGCCGGTGTACTCCTCCCGCATCGTGAACAACGTGGAGCCTGGCCCCTGCGGCTCCAGGGTGAACGTGCGCACGCCCTTGAACATCCCGAGTGGCATGCCGCCGGTCCACTGCATGCGCTGCCCGGAGGCGAACTCGGTCACCTTGACCGGGAACGCGCGACCCGGGCTCACCTTCGAGTAGACCTTGATGGTCTTGCCCGGTTCGATCTGGCCTTCGACCCGTTCCACGCCCGAGTCCCAGTTCGGGTAGCCGGGCGCGTCGACCAGGATCCTCCAGATCGTCTCCGGGTTGGCATCGATCAATGCGCTCGCTTCGTACGATCTCATCGCAGCGGCCCTCCGGTGGTCCGAAGCTGAACAGGACGAGCCAACCACAGCCTGGTCGTGATGCGCCGGGCCGCCGGGCACCTAGCCGCCGGGCACCT
>JAKEEW010000654.1 GCA_022616375.1 Sporichthyaceae bacterium | reverse complement strand
CTTAAGGCCCCGAGCAGCCGGGCGCCGTCGATCTCGGGCTGCTGTTCGTACAGCAGCTCGACGGCGTATACACCAGACGGGTTGCTCATAACTGCCTAGTCAACCGCACGAAACTGTCGGTGTCCCCCCGTACCATCCGGCTCGTGGCTACCGATCTCACCCTAACTGCCGACGAAGCCCGCCGAATCGCGCTGCGCGCGCAGGGGCTGCTCGGCGTTCGGTCGCACCGCGGCGGGGTCGGTGGCCTGCTGCGACACCTCGGTGCAGTGCAGCTCGACACGATCTCCGTGCTGGCCCGCTCGCACGAGCTGGTGCCGTATGCGCGGCTTGGCCCGATTGGCCGGAAGGTGGTCGAGCGGGCGTACTGGGGCGGCCGGCCGGCTCGTGCCTTCGAGTACTGGTCACACGCCGCCTGCGTGCTGCCGATCGAGGAATGGCCCTTTTTCGAGTTCCGCCGCCGGGCCATCCGGGAGCGTGGTCGGCGCTGGCACAACCTGTCCGAGCAGGCCTGCGCCGAGGTGATGTCCAAGCTCAAGACCGGGGGCCCGATGACCGCCACCGACCTCGGCGGCGCCAAGGCCGGCGGCGAGTGGTGGGACTGGTCCGCGGTGAAGATCGCGGTGGAGTGGCTGCTGGACATCGGTGACGTGGTGTGCGTCGAGCGGCGCGGCTGGCGCCGGGTCTACGACCTGCCCGAGCGTGCACTGCCAGACCGCCTGCTCGGTCAGCAGCCCGACGACGAGGAATGCCTGACTCGGCTGGTCGGCTTCGCCGGGCAGGCCCTGGGTGTGGCCACGACCGCCGACCTGGCCGACTATCACCGGCTCAAGCAGGTCGAGGTCAAGCAGGTGGTGGCCGGCAGCGGACTCGTACCGGTCCAGGTCGAGGGCTGGGCCAACGGCACCGCTTGGGCCGATCCGGCCGCATTGGACGTGCCGGTGCGTGGCCGGCATCGCACCACGCTGCTGTCTCCGTTCGACTCGCTGATCTGGGATCGGCGTCGGACCTCACGGATCTTCGGGTTCGACCACCGGCTCGAGGCCTATACCCCGGCACCGAAGCGGGTGCACGGCTACTTCACGATGCCGCTGCTCGCCGGCGGCCGGCTGGTGGGCCGAGTTGATCCGAAGCGGTCCGGCCGCACGCTCGTCGCGCGCCAGGTCTCGGTGACCAGACCGTCCGCGGTTGCACCGATGGCGACCGCACTCATGGAGGCGGCCAGCTGGGTCGACTGCGACAGCGTCGTAGTCGAGCGGGTGACACCGGCCGAGCACACCAACGAGCTGCGCGCGCTGGTGTCCTGACCCGCACCTGATGACGTAAGCCACATCAGGCGGATGCGGCAACGCGGTCAGGTGATCTCGAGGATCTTCTCCCG
>JAKEEW010000653.1 GCA_022616375.1 Sporichthyaceae bacterium | reverse complement strand
CCGCCCACCGTCTCGCCGACCTCGCACTGGCCGCCGGCGACACGGCCACCGTCCGCTGGGCCGCCGCGACGGCGCAGCTCGCCGACGAACACGCCAGCGACACCCCCTACTGCGACCTCATCCGCGCCGCCCACACCGAGGGCAACACCACCGAGATGTACGCGGTGATCGACGGCCTCATCGCACGCCGCAACGTGGAGCTCGAAGAAGACCTCCACCCCGACACCTACGAACTGATCAACAAACTCGCGCCGCACTGGGACTCCCGGAACCACGCCGGTTGATCGGGGTATCCCGCCGGGCGAGGACGCGCCGGCGCGGGCGGCTGGGCGCAGGTCGGACCAACTCGCTGTTCCGACTGCACAACGTTGGCACCTGCGGGCTACCAACACGCAGTCGGCCCGGGATGCGGCGGCGGTCGCGAGGGTCTTGGCCAGCGCGGGCAGCAGTAGCCCCGGCGGGGCTTCGGCGGTCGGGGGTTATCGACACCGCGGTCGGCGTTTCGTCGTCGCCGGCGCCGACGTTGGCACTGATCGAGTGATGGCTGAAGCCGGGGACCAGGGGGTGCTCCGGCGAGGCAGGAGCCACCTTGCTGGCCCAGCGCCGACACGGAGAGATGCGATCGGCGCGGACAAGCACCCAGGATGCGTACCTGGGTCGCGGGCGGGTGGTGTGTCCCGAGGCCCCGGCCTCTCGGCTGTCAGGGGGCGGGACGCCCGCCCTAGGCGCTGCCTCGTGGCGTGATCGGCAGCGGTCGGACGAGTGCGTCGTAAACCGGTGAGTCGGGGAACGGCTGGAGGCTTCCTACCGGCCGCCATCCCCAACTGGCGTACGCGGCCTGCGCCGGGCGGTTGTCGGCGCGCACGAGCAGCGTGGCGCGCTGTTCGGCCCGGGTGGACAGCAGCTGGTCGTGGAGCTGACGGGCCACGCCTCGGCGCTGCCAATCGGGGCGGACCATCAGCTCGTTGAAGGCGAACGTGCGGGTGCCGTTCTCGGCGGTGAATCCGGCCGGGACTGGTGTGGTGAGTCCGTTCCACCAGCGGCTGTTCGAGCCGAGGGTGTAGCCGAACGCGAGTCCGACCGGTTGGTCGCCGGCGCGGGCGATGACCATGTCGAAACCGGGCGCTGTGGCGTAGCCGTGCAACCGGTCGATGAACCGCTGCGCGGAGTAGAACGGGTTGTCGAGCACGTCGAGATGGCTGGCCTGGTAGATCGGCACGATGAGCGAGTCGGCGACGGCCAGGGCCTCAGAGCCGTCGTGGTGGCTGACGGTCACAGTCGCCGGAGCCTGCTGGCTCATGACGGGCTTGCCCCTGGGGTGAGCAGTTCCTGGTAGGCGACGACGTCTGATCCCCCGGTGCCGGCCGGCAGCCGGGCCCACACCGTGTGGGCGGCCCCTTGGACCAGCCCGTCGCGGCGGCGGGCCGGGGGCAGTGCGGCCAGAACCTGGGTCGCGTGGCCGATGCCGTCCTCGACATAGCCGTCCATGATCAGGCACGCGGCGTGGTGGAGTTGGACTTGGGCGGGGCCTTGGAAGCTGCGGCCGGGGTAGCTGGCCAGTGCGGCGGCCTGGGCGGCCATGGCGGTTCGGGTGCGACCCAGCCGGGTGTTGACGTAGCTGGTGACGTGGTGCAGTTTCTGCGCGGACCACCCGTACTGGGAGCTGCGGTCGCTGGCGACGGCGTCCTGCAGCGCATCGAAGGTGTCGCAGAGCCGGTGCAGTGCCGCGTCGGCATCGATGGCCAGGCCCATCACGGAGAGCACCTGTGCCTGGGCGGCCTGGGCGCTGGCCAGCCCGGCGGTGGCTGCCGCGCCGGCGTGGGCCTGCGCATCGGCGGCGATGTCGAGGATCTGCTCGGGGGTGTATCCGCCATAAAGCCCGAGCACCGCCTGCCGGCCGCGCACGTAGGTGGCCAGCGCGGTGTCGCCGCTTGCGTCGACCAGCTCCCGGGCGGTCCGCCACCAGCGGCGGGCGGTACTCGGATCTCCGGCGTTGACTAGGGTCATCGCGGTCCACGCCGCGAGCTGGCCGGCAACGTGCCTGAGCCTGGGGCGCGCCGAGTCCGGAGTCCGATCCATCACTTCCCGCACCTGCTGCAGGTCGCCGAGCAGGTTCGGCAGCAGCCTGGCCGGGTCGGCGAAGCCCACATCGTGGGCGTATGCCTGAGCGGTGCGCTCCCACTCGTCGAGGTCGGGCTGGTCGGTTGCTGACCTGGACAGCGCACCGGCAAGGTCGTCGAGCCTGACCGCGACCGGCGCCGCGGCGAGGCTGCCCAGTGCGGAAAGCAAGGCTCGCCGGTTCATGTCATCGTCGAGCTGAACGTGGGCACCCGCGACGCCAGGGCGGGCCCGGGCCACCTCGGCGGCGACCAGCGGCCACAGCCGGCCCAGTGCCCCGCCGGTGCCGAGCACCGCGTCGGCGCGATCGGCAAACGAGCGATCACAGCTCCTCTCCGCTCTTTCGACCTTCCCGACCAGGTTGCCTGAGCAGTGCATCCTGCTCCCCAGCTCGGCCTGCGACAGGGATCGCCGCGCCCGCCAGTGGCGCAGTTCGGCGCCGAAATGCTGCAGTGCAGATCCTGCTGGGTTCAGTGTGGCCGACGGCTGGACCACCGCACGACCCCCTCTCCGGCGGCCCGATGAGTACAGCTCGATCTGTACTCATCGCCTCCCTGGACGATCTGGTCACCGTGTGCGAGGAAGTGAGCACAAACCGCACACCCACGGTACTCCCGGCAGGCCGCCCGGGGAGGGTCCAGGAAGGACACGCGATGCCCGGAGTCAGCTCTGGGCCGGATCCCGACTGCGCCACCTGCCACGGCCGGGGAACGGTCCCCGGCGGGGGAGCGTGCCGCCCGTGCGGTGTCCCGCTGACTGATGCGCAGCAGCGGGAGGCGGCCCGTCGTGTTGCGGCTCTCGTTGCCCAGATCCGACCCATCGACGGTGCGGGGCGGGGTGGCAGTGGGCCGCGGTGAGCGTCGACCCCGAGCACGGCCGTCTGTGCACCGACGACGCCGCTTCCGAAGCGCGTCGATCAACACCCGAGGAGGATCACCATGACCGCATCCATCCCGTTTGGGCTGACATTGCTGTCGCCGGCGCCTGGGACCGATCCGGGCCTGTTCGCCGCGGCCACGCTGGACCCGGTTACCCAGCTCGCCTATCTGGACGGGCAGCCGCTGTACGAGGTGGTGCCGCCGATCGCGATGGGTTCGACCACCAGCCCGGACGGGCAGGACGCCATCGCCGTCGACACCGACCAGCCCCAGGACTGACCGGACGGCCCGAGTGAGCCCACCGCGGGTACTTGTCCTGACCGCAGACCTCGATCCCACCGCGGACGCGGTCCTTGCGCACCTGCTTGCCCGCGGCGTGCCGTTCACCCGCCTGGACCCCAGGGCACTGCTCACCGCCGGGTCGATGGATGGTCGACTCGGGGCGGACGGGCTATGGCGGGGAGTGCTCCGTGGCGGCCCGCGGGAGGTGAACCTGCAGGCGCTGCGCTCGGTCTGGGTTCGCCGCCCGGGGGAGATCGCACCGCCGGACGGGCTGGACCCGGTCGCCGCCGACTGGTGTGTCGGGCAGGCCAGGGAGGCGCTGTGGGGGATCCTGCAAGCACTGCCACACCTACGGTGGGTGAACCCGGTCGGCGCGGCGCGAGCGCCCGCAAGCCGGTGCACCTGGCAGCGGCCGCGGCGTGCGGGTTGAGCGTGCCGGCGACCCTGCTCACCAGCACACCGGCGGCGGTGGCCCGGTTCGCCGAGTCCTGTGGTGGGCGG
>JAKEEW010000652.1 GCA_022616375.1 Sporichthyaceae bacterium | reverse complement strand
CTACCCGGTGATCGGTCCCGCGGAGTTGATGCCCCACTACCAGGGCGAGCTGACCCAGGGCCTGTTCTACCGGCTGACCCACGCCGCGCGCGACGCCGGTGATTCGCTCGGCACCGCGTTCCCCAGCTCCCACGCCGCGGGTGCGGTCACCGCGGCGTGGCTGGCCTGGCGCTGGTTCGGGCGGCCGGTGGCGGTGTTGCTGACGGTGCAGGCCGGTGGCGTGCTGCTGGCCACCGTGTACACCCAGAACCACTACGCGGTGGATGCCGTGGCCGGGCTGGTGTGGGCGCTCGGACTACAGGCGATCGCGGTGCCGGCGATCCTGGGTCTCTTCCAGCCGGCGTCGGAGCCCGCCCTGGTGCCGCTGCTGCCGGCCCGGTGGACGGTCTGGCCGGAACCGGTGACCGGAGGCAGCCGATGAACCCGCCCGTCCTGGTGACCGGCGCCACCGGACTCATCGGGCGCTACGTCGTGTCCGCCCTTCTCGAGTCAGGGCGCCGGGTGCGGGTGCTGGCACGCGACCCCCGCCGGCTCGACGGCGAGACGCTGCGCCGGGTCCGGACCATCGAGGGTGATCTCCGCGACCCGCGGGCCCTTGCGCGTGCGGTGGATGGCGCGGGCACGGTGCTCCACCTCGCGGCCTGCGCCCGGGCCTGGACCCGGCATCGGGACGAGTTCGCCGCGGTCAACGTGCAGGCGGTGTCGATGCTGCTCGAGGCCGCGCAGGAAGCGGGCGTCGAACGAGTGGTACACGTCTCCACCGTACTGACCCTCCCCGGCCTGAGGCCGGTCCCGGGACGGGCGCTCACACCCTACGAGGAGACCAAGCTCATCGGAGAGCGGCTGGTGGATGCCTATGCCACGACCGGGGGCCACGCGGTGGTGGTTCACCCGACCCGGGTCTACGGTCCCGGCCCGCTCAATGACGCCAACGGGGTTACCCGGCTGGTCGCGCTGTATTTGGACGGCCCCCTGGTGCCACGGCTGGATGACGGAGAAGTGCTGGCGAACTACGTGCACGCGGCCGACGTCGCCGCCGGAATCCTGTTGGCCGCCGACCGGGGCCGGTCCGGCGCGCACTACGTGCTGGGTGGGGAGAACTGCTCGCTCGGGGGTCTCTTGCGGCTGGTGGGAGAGCTGTCCGGGATTCGACGCCGGGTCGTCGCGATCCCCCGGCCGGCGGCGCTGGCGGCGGCCCATGCGGCCGTACTCTGGGGGCGTCTGGGGGGCAGCGCGCCAATCACCCCGACCTGGGTCCGGTCCTACTTCGAGGACCAGCGGGTGGATGTGGCACCGACCTGTCGGGCGCTGGGCTATCGCTACCGTCCGCTGCGGACGGGCCTTCAGGAGACCATCGCGTGGCTGCGCGACCGGCTGCCCGCCGCATCGTAGCCTCGTCCCCCGAGTGGCTGCTGCTGGTGGCCACGGGCGCGCTGGTGCTGTTCCACTACGCCACCCGCGCCGATGCCGTGGGCGTCCGGGCGGACGGGCGGCCGTGGGTCGCGCTCACCGGCCCCCCGCTTCAACCCACGGTGCATTTCGTCATGTCCGGGCTTCTGCTGGGCGTCCTGCCGGTGTTGGCGGCCCGGTTGACCGGCGGACTTCGTCCGGCCGACCTGGGGCTCGGACTCGGGCGATGGCGGCTGGGCTTGGCCTGGTTGGCCGCCGGATTGCCGCTGGCGGCCCTGGCGGGCTGGATCGGCGCGGGATCGCCCGGGATGCG
>JAKEEW010000651.1 GCA_022616375.1 Sporichthyaceae bacterium | reverse complement strand
GTGCTGACCACGACCCGGCTGGCGCGCAGTGCACCGAGTCTGTCAAAGATCTCCTCACCCGCGGCAACGACCGCTGCCACAGCCGCCTGCGCAGCGAGAGTGTCACCATAAGCGGTCATCAGATCGTTGCCGCCCATCATGAGGGTGACCAGCGCCGGCGATGAGGCGACCCGCGGCAGCTGCTCGGCAACGACATCGGCACTCGTGGCGCCATCGCTGGCCAGGATCAGCGCTCTCATCCCTTTCCCGGACAGGTCGCGGCCAGCCCAGTCCGGAAAGTCGGCGTCCCGGTTGCGCTGCAACAGGCTCGCCGCACCCCGGCCGGGGCCACCGGCATAGGCGTCGATCGACATCGAGTCGCCGAGCGCGACGTACACAGCAGACACAGGGCCACATCATCCACCATGGCGATGCCCCCGTGCCACCAGGAAACCCGCCATGCTGGCCTGCTATCACGCTCGGCGCGGGTAGCGTTGCCGTCCACGGTGTGGTCTACAGCCGTCTACAGCCCGGTCCACGGCCAGCGATCAGGAAGGCGAGGTCATGACCGCCATTGTTGCCCGGCTTCGGGCTGCGGGCTGTGTCTTCGCCGAGGACGAGGCCCGGCTGCTCATGTCGGCGGCGGCCACGCCGGCTGAGCTGGCCGCGATGGTGGACCGGCGAGCCGCCGGAGTGCCGTTGGAGCACATCATCGGCTGGGCAGAGTTCTGCGGCCTGCGGATATCCGTGGAGCCGGCCGTGTTTGTGCCCCGCCGCCGCACCGAGTTCCTCGTCCACCAGGCCGCCGCGCTCGCGCGCTCCGGGCGCCGAACCGTCGTCATCGACCTGTGCTGCGGCTCAGGCGCGGTGGGCGTCGCGCTGCTGGCCGCTCTGGACCGCGTGCAACGACGCGACGTGGAGCTGCATGCGGTCGACCTCGACCCCGCCGCGGTGCGGTGTGCCCGCCGCAATCTCGCCAGCCGTGCTCGGGTGTACCAGGGTGACCTGTATGCCCCGCTGCCGGCCAGCCTACGGGGCAGCGTCGATATCATCGTTGCCAATGCGCCCTATGTGCCTACGGAGGAGATCCGGCTGCTGCCCCCGGAGGCCCGGGTGCACGAGCCACCGTCGGCGCTCGACGGTGGCGCGGACGGGCTACAGGTCGTGCGACGGCTCATCGCCGGGGCGCAGCAGTGGCTGGCACCGGGCGGCCACCTCCTGATCGAGACCAGCGAGCTCCAGGCAC
>JAKEEW010000650.1 GCA_022616375.1 Sporichthyaceae bacterium | reverse complement strand
CTCAAGGTGTCCTTCGGTTTGTTGATCAGATCTGAAAACGGCACCACAGCTGTCACGGTCATAGTTTGAAGGTACCTTGAAACTCACGCTCCGTCGAGCCTTACCATCCTCGATCTTGCCGACGAGGCAGCCGGCATGCGACACGTGCGACCACCTGCACGGGCGGCCTGCTCCTGCGAATCGTTGATCTGGTCAGCCTGGACCAGGCCTGTGGTGGTCGGCCAAGCCGGCCGTACGGTGTACGGGGACCCGGATCCTACCCGTGCTGCCGTAGGCGTGGCTGGGGCCTAACCTGGCGGTGTGATGGTCCTGGAGACACCAGCGTCCGCCGACGTTGCCGGGTTGTTTGGCGACACCGGGCTGGCATCGAGTGTCGGCGATGGCTGACGCCTCGGGTGGGCTCGATGCGGCTGGCCTGACCAGCGTCGACCTGGCTCGGGTCGACCTGGCTGGGGTGGCGGCCCGGTTCGCCGCTCGGCTGCGGGCCGAAGGGCTGCTGGTCGGACCCGACCGCTCGGCCCGGTTCGCGGCGGCGGTGACACTCGTGGGGCCGAGCACCGTACGGGAGCTGTACTGGTGTGGGTTGGCCACGCTGGTGTCCGACCCGGGGGAGATCCCGGCGTTTGACCGGGTGTTCGCGCTGGTCTTCGGCGGCCTGGCCGACCCGGCCACGGCGCGGGGCGATGCCGGCTCGCCGGCCGACCGGGGGGCCGCGCCACCGCGGGCCGCCCCCGAGTCGCAGCGCTCCACATCGGACTCGTTTGACGCCGCTGGGGCACAGGCGGGCAGCTCCGATGAGGGGGCCGCGGCCGAGGCGGGGCGCGACTACCCGTACCCAGCCCTCGCCGCTGCCGCCGAACGCCTTGGCGGGCGTGACTTCGCCTCCCTGTCGCCGGGCGAGCTGGCCAGCCTGATCGCGGTGATGCGCCAGCTTCGGCTGGCCACGCCGGTGCGCCGCTCGCGCCGCTATGAGCCCGGCTCGCGCGGGCGGCGCATCGACCTGCGTACCACGCTGCGGCT
>JAKEEW010000649.1 GCA_022616375.1 Sporichthyaceae bacterium | reverse complement strand
GCGTCGATCCAGCAGGCCTTGTAGGCGATCCCCGGATGCCGGTGCGCGCGCTCGGTCCGGCCGCTGATCCGGTAGCCGAAGCCGCGGAGCTGCCGCTCCACCGTGTCCAGCTCGCGCTCCTCGTTGTAGACCCCGACGATCAGCCGGCCGCCCGAGGCGACCAGGTCGGAGAGCAGGTGTGCCAAGTAGTCCGCACGTAGGTCGAACGGCACGTAGTCGATCCCGGTACGCACCACGTCGAACCGTCGCGGTGGGTTCCAGTGCAGCGCGTTCGCGGTCCAGACCCGGTCGGCCCAGTGCGGCAGCCGGCGCCGGGCCAGATCGGCCAGCGCGGCCGAGATGTCCACACCGTACGGCTCGACGGTCAGACCGTCCTGCGCGGCCCAGGCGTGCACCGACTCCATCAGGTGCCCGTTCGCGCAGCCGACGTCCAGGAAGTCGCAGTCGGCGTCGATCGCGTCCAGCACCGGACGGCGGGCGAACTCCCACCGCACCGGATCACCGCTGTGCCCGGACTCGGCCCGCGGGTTCCCGCCGGCCAGGTAGGCCGGCTCGATGATGGCCTGCCACGCGGCGTGCCACCCGGCCGCGTCGATCGCGCCGCTGCGGTAGGCGTCGTCGATCTCGGCCGCCTGCCGCCAGGCCCGCTCCTTGGCCGCGGCAAGCTCCGCGTCCTCGCTCACCCGCCGGATCCTACCCACGTCGTCAACACCGGGCAGCCGGGTCGGCCTACCCTGGTTGGATGGCTGTTCAGCTCAACCACACGATCGTCCGGGTCAGGGACAAGCGCGAGTCGGCGACGTTCCTGGCCGACATTCTCGGTCTGGGCGAGCCCACTGCGTTCGGGCCGTTCCTGGTCGTCGAGGTGGACAACGAGGTCTCGCTGGACTTCGCCGACGACCACGGCCCGGTATCCGCCCAGCACTACGCGTTCCTGGTCAGCGAGCCGGAGTTCGACGAGATCTTCGGCCGGATCCAGGCCCGTGAGCTGCCGTACTGGGCGGACCCTGGACGGTCCAGACCAGGTGAGATCAACACCAACGACGGCGGGCGCGGCGTCTACTGGGAGGAGCCGAGCGGGCACTTCCTGGAGATCATCACCCGGCCGTACGGGTCCGGCGGCTGACCGCACCTCCGGGCCGGACCGCGCCAGCCACCATCGCGGCTGATCGGGCACCCCACGCACTCCGACCCCGTTGTCGATCGATCATGGGTCATAAGTCGGCGAAAATCGGCTCCGGATTCGCCATTTCGTGACCCACGATCGATCGTCGAGATAGCGACGCGGAAGCGAAGGGCGGCGCCGCGGCCGCGCGACTGGGCCGTAATGCTGGCGCCGGCGCACGGCGCGCACGCACAATACGGCGATGCGCCAGCGCAGGCACCGCATCCAGCGCAGACACCGCAGGCACCTCATGCGCCGCGGCCTCGCCGGGTTGGTCGCCCTCGTCTGTGCAGCCGGCTGCAGCTCCTCCCCCGACCCGGGCGGTCAGCCGGCGGCAGCCCAGGCCGGCGGCCGGTCCCCCACCGGAGCGCCATCGGCGAGCGCCAGCCCGTCCGGCCCACCACCGGAGATCTCGCAGACCTCGGCACCGGCGCCGCCGCCCGCACCGCCGTGCCCGATCTTCCCGGCCGACAACGTCTGGCACGCGGAGGTGTCCGGGCTACCGGTGCGGTCCAACTCGGCTGCGATCGTGGCCACCATCGGCCTGGCCGACAACGTGCACGCCGACTTCGGCTCCGGCACCTGGGACGGCGGGCCGATCGGCATCCCGATCACGACGGTCGATCCGGGCCGGCGCAAGCTCACGGTGAGCTTTGAGTACGCCGGCGAGAGCGACCGCGGCCCGTATCCGATCCCGCCGAACGCCGCGATCGAAGGCGGCCCGAACAGCGACGGTGACCGGCATGTGATCCTGCTCGACCGGTCCGCCTGCCGCGCCTACGAGCTGTTCGCCGCCTACCCCGGCGCGAACGGCAGCTGGCGGGCCGGCTCCGGGGCCATCTTCGATCTGCGCGGCAACGAGCTGCGCCCGCGCGGCTGGACCTCCGCGGACGCCGCCGGGCTGTCGATCCTGGCCGGCCTGGTGCGCTACCAGGAGGTTGCGGCCGGCCGGATCGACCACGCCATCCGGGTCACCGCGCCACGCACCGCGAACCGCTACATCTGGCCGGCCCGGCATGCCGCCTCCGAACTGAGCGACCCGAACCTTCCACCGATGGGCTTGCGGCTGCGGCTGAAGGCGAGCGTGCGCATCGACGACCTGCCCCGCCAGGCCCGGATCGTGGCGGTGGCGATGAAGACATACGGCGTGATCGTCGCGGACAACGGCTCGCCGTGGTTCATCTCCGGGGCTCCGGACGAGCGCTGGGACAACGATGAGCTGCACGCGCTCGACCGGCTGACCGGCGCCGACTTCGAGGTGGTCGACACCTCCGGCCTGATGGTGTCGGCCAACTCGGCGGCGACCCGCTAGCGTCGCGCTACGCCAGATTGAGCAACACGATCCCGCCGGTGATGAGCGCCGCCGAGGCGGTGCGGGCCCGACCGAACGGCTCGCTGAACACCAGCGCTCCGATCGCCGCGCCGAACAGCACGCTGGTCTCCCGCAAGGCCGCCACCAGCGCGAGCGAGCCGCGACTTTGCGCCCATAACACCAGCCCGTAGCCGAGGAACCCGGCAAGCCCGGCCGGGATACACCGCAGCACCACCGATCGGCTCGGCCGGGACCGCCGAACGCCCCGGCGTAGCACCAGCAGCAACGGCGAGACCGGGCCGAACAGCAGGAGCAGCCAGGCGATGTAGGAGATCGAGCTGTCCGACGCCCGCACTCCGAGCCCGTCCACCACGGTGTAGCCGGCGATCAGTACACCGGTGGCTGCCGCGGCCGCGACGCCGGACGCCCCGGCGCGGGTAGGGAGACCGCCGGCGAAAACCAGCCCGCCGAGCCCGCCGCACATCAGGCCGAGCGCGACCAGCTGAGGTCCGGACAGATGTTCGGCCGCGACGACCGGAGCCACGCCGGCGACCAGCAACGGGGCTAAGCCGCGGGCCAGCGGATACACCTGGTTGAAATCGCCGAGCCGGTAGCTGACCGCGAGCAGTCCGGAGTAGGCAAGGTGCAGCACCGCGGACGTGATCAGGTAGGGCCAGGCCGCGCTGTTCGGCGGCGGCACGATCAGCACCAGAATCGCGGCAATCGCGGCCCCGAAGCCGTTCATGACGGCCATCCCGACCTGGGAGTCCGGCACCGACTTGATCACCGCGTTCCAACCGGCATGGCACAGGGCGGCAACCAGGACCACGACGATGACCAGTCCGGACGTCCCAGTAGCGGTCAACGCGCCGACCCGCTGGCGGCCCGCACCAACTCCGCCAGCGCCCGCACGTCGCGCCGGAAGATCCGGCGCATCAGCGGCCGGAACGCCAGCAGCCCGAGCCGGCCGATGAACCCCAGCCGGGGGTTGCGGAACGACTCGCGCCATACCAGCCGGGTCTGGGTCCCGTCGGCAACCGGATGCAACACGAGCTCCCCGGTTCCGACCACCCAGCCCAGGTGTTCGATCTCCAGCCGCCGCGGCGGCTCCCAGCCGATCACTCGGACCCGATCCCTGGTGGTGAGCCCGCCGATCCGCACCGTCGCCTCGGCCTCGACCCCGACGCCCTCCCGGTGTGGGCTGGTCACGACGAAGTCGCGGGCCTCGAGCATCCAGTCGCCCTGTCGCTCCCAGTCCGTGATCAGGCGCCAGACCAGTGCGGGCGGCCCGGGCAGCGTGTCCTCGACCGTGACGGTCACATCCTTCGGTGACTGTCCGGCGGCTGGCATCCCGGCATCGTGGCACACCGGCCAGATGGGATCTCGGCCAGGTCAGCGGACTACGCTCGCCGCAGTGGCCGAGGACCAGGTAACGACGACCCACCCGCCGTACAGCGTTCGGCAGCGGGTGCTCCACCGGTGCGGTCCGCCATTCGTGCTGACCGTGGCGGTGGCCGGCGCGCTGATCGCGTTACCGCCGGCCCAGGAGTCGGAGCGGCTGCTCCCGACCGTGCGGCACGGGCTCACGATTATCTTGATCGCGTCCGCGATCTGGCTGGTCATCGCGCTCACCGGAGTGGCGCAGGACCTGATCCTGGCCCGGTTGGACGTCAGCGTGTCCGACAACCGGCGGGTCAGGAGGCTGCGGACCCAGCTCATCATGCTGCGCCGGCTGGCCATGACGGTCATCGTGTTCATCGGCATCTGCGCGGCACTGCTCACGTTCCCGCAGGTGCAGGCGCTCGGGACCTCGCTTCTCGCGTCCGCCGGCGTGCTGGGCATCGTGGTCGGGCTGGCCGCACAGGCCACCCTCACCAACGTCATCGCCGGCCTGCAGATCGCGTTCACCGACCCGATCCGGATCGACGACGTGGTCGTAGTCAACGACGAGTGGGGCCGGATCGAGGAGATCACGCTGACCTATGTGGTGGTGCGCACCTGGGACAACCGCAGCCTGATCCTGCCGGTGCAGTGGTTCACCGCGAACGTGTTCCAGAACTGGACCCGGCACGAGGCCCGGGTGATCGGCGCGGTAATCCTGCACGTGGACTACAGCGTGCCGGTGTCCGAGCTACGCACCGCGATGCACGGGTTCGTGCAGGAGTCGCCGCTGTGGGACGGGCGGGACTGGATGCTCGAGGTGTTCGACACCACCGAGACGACCGTGGTGCTGCGCGGGCTGATGAGTTCGGCAGACGCGCCGAGCAACTGGGACCTGCGCTGCGAGATCCGCGAGAAGCTGGTCGGGTTCCTGCGGGAGCACTACCCGCAGAGCCTGCCACGGACCCGGATCGAACTACCTGTCACCGAGCAACCCGGCTAGCCGGCCTTCTCCCGGTTGATGATCGTCATCAGCGCGTTCACCAACGCCAGGTGAACCAACGCCTGCGGCGTGTTGCCCAGGTGCCGCCCGGTATGCGGATCGAGCTCCTCGGCGTAGAGGCCGAGCGCGCCGGCATGGGCGAGCAGGTTCTCGCACAGCTCCACCGCGCGCTCGTGCTCGCCGATCTCGCACAGCGCCGACACCAGCCAGAACGAGCACGTCGTGAACGCACCCTCGGCCCCGCCGACCCCGTCGTCGGTCTGGTCGACCCGGTAGCGCAGCACCATGCCGTGCTCGGTCAGCTCGTCCGCGATCGCCAGCACGGTGTCCCGGATCCGCGGATCATCCCGCGGCAGGAAGCCGAACATCGGCAGCAACAGCAGGGAGCCATCCAGCGCGTCGGTCTCATAGTGCTGCACGAACACGCCACGGTCGTCCACCCCGTGCTCGAGCACGTCGGCCTTGATCTCGTCAGCGGCGTCCTGCCAGCGCTTGGCCAGTTCCTCCTCGTTGCGGATCTGGGCCAGCCGGGTGCCCCGCTCGGCCGCGAGCCAGCACATCACTTTGGACAGGGTGAAGTGCTTCAGCTCCCCGCGTACCTCCCAGATCCCGTGGTCCGGCTCCCGCCATCCCTTCAGAGCACATTCGACCTGGCGCTCGACGATGCTCCAGACCCGGTCGTCCAGCCGATCCCTAGACTTGATGTGGAGATACAGCGAGTCCAGCATCAGCCCCCAGATGTCATGCTGGCGCTGCGTGTACGCACCGTTACCGATCCGCACCGGCTGCGCGTCCTCGTAGCCGGACAGGTGGTCGAGCACGATCTCGTCGAGCTGGCGCTCCCCGTCGACGCCATACATCACCTGGAGCTCCCCGTCCTGCTCGGCCCGGTCGGCGATGAATGCGAAGAAGTCACCGGCCTCCCAGTCGAAGCCCAGTGTGTAGAGCGCCCACAGTGCGAACGTCGAGTCGCGGATCCAGCTGTAGCGGTAGTCCCAGTTGCGCTGTCCACCCGGCGACTCGGGCAGCGACGTGGTCGCGGCTGCGACCAGCGCGCCGGTCGGAGCGTAGGTGAGTCCCTTCAGCGTCAACGCGCTGCGCTCGAGGTGCGGCCGCCACCGATGGTCGGGAAAGCTGCCCCGGGCCAACCAGTGCTGCCAATGATGCGCGGTCCACACCAGTCGCTGGTAGGCGTCCTCGAACGTGCGCGGCGGCTCTGGCTCGCCCCAGGCCAGCGCAACGAACCGCACGTCGCCCTCCTTGAGCAGGGTGCGCGCGGTGGCTTTGGGGCCTTCGAAGCCGATCCGGAGGTCCGTGGTCATCCGCAACGTCAGATCGACGCCCTTGGCGCTGGCTTTCGCGGCGTGGTAGCCGTCCTCGAGGTACTCCCAGCGCGCCCGTCGAAGGCCGTAGTCGAAGGTGGGCTCGCAGTCCATCACGACCTGGACCTCGCCGGACGCGCAGCGGATCGTGCGCAGCAAGCAGTGCTCGGCGTCGTAGTCGGTGGGCGCCCGGCGGTGGGTGCCGGACCTCACGGTCTCGTCGTGCCACGGCCCGAACAGCAGCACATCGCGCACGATGATCCAGCCGGAGCCGCAGGCCCAGCTCGTCTCGAGCACCATGGTGCCGGGAATGTAGCGGCGCGCCGAGGGCACCATGAAGTCGGCTGGACCAATCCGGAAGCCGCCGGCGTCGCGGTCCAGCATCGCGCCGAACACGCTCGGCGAGTCCAACCGGGGCAGGCACAGCCACTCCACGTTGCCGCTGGGCGCGACCAGCGCGGTGACCTCACAGTCGGACAGGAACCCGTACTCCTTGATCGGCGGGAACGGCGACACGCCGGGACCGGCCGCCACCGGGTTCGGTCGGTCGGGCATCGGTGCTCCTGTCCTCGGCACCTGTGCTTTGTTGCGTACTGGTCACAGTAGCTGGCGGGCCGTCCAGGATCTTCCGGTGGCGGGGCATTCATGGCAAGATCACCCGCGGTTTCCCCTGCACAGCTGAAGGAGCCGTCATGGCCGACACCGCCGTACGTGGCCAGCTGGCAAGTGATGCAGTTGGGCTGCGCGAAGTCCTGTTCCAGTCCATCACCCACATGGCGCCGGGCGCCGCCGTCGCGTTCTCGATCACGGTCGGGGCACAGTTCGCCGGTGGCGCACTGCCCCTTTCGGTGATCCTCGCGCTGGTCGGCTGCGTCCTGGTGGCGCTGTCGATCGGGCAGCTCGCAAAGCACTTACCGTCTGCAGCGGGCTTCGCCACCTACGCATCCCGGGGGCTGCATCCCGCTATCGGTTTCGTGGTCGCTTGGGGTTACGCCCTGGCCGAGGCTCTGGTCGCCCCACTGCTGTACTTGATCTTCGGCCTGGTTGTCGCCGGAACGCTACAGGCGGAATACGGCTGGGCATTCGACACCTGGTGGCCGGTCGCCACCATTGCCGCCGCGCTTCTGGTCTTCCTGTTCGGCTGGTTCGGGGTTCGCTTTAGCACCGGAACCGGAACCCTGCTCGGTCTGTTCGAGATCGGCGTCTTTGCCGCCCTTGCGGTCTGGCTCATCGTCGAGGCGGGCGACGGCAACACGCTGGAGGTCTTTGGCACGACGTTTGCGAACAACCCGGCATTCAGCGGATTCAGCGGAGTCATTGCCGGCTCGGTGTTCACGATTCTGGCGTTCATCGGATTCGAGGCAGCCGTGCCACTCGCCGAGGAGACCAGGAACCCACGACGAACCGTCCAGGTCGCAGTGGTGGCATCAGCCGTCCTCATCGGCCTGTTCTACGTGCTGACCACCTACGCCGCGGCGGTGTACTTCGGACCGGCAGAGTTCACCGGGTTTGCGCCGGTCGGAGCCAACCCGTGGCAGGACGATCTCGCTCGTACCGTCTGGGGCGGCGCATGGGTGCTGGTGTTTGCCGCCGTCATCATCTCCGCGGTCGCGAACTCGAACGCAGCGGCCAATGCGACGACAAGGACCTGGTATGCCCTGGGCCGAGCCAGGCTCCTGACCGCAATGCTCACCGAGACCCACCCCCGGTGGAAGTCGCCGCACCTTGCGGTCCTGGTCCAGTTCGGCCTGGCCGTGTCGGTGGCACTTACGCTGGGTCTCGTCTACGGACCGGGTGGTGCATTCGGGCTGGTCGCGACGATGGTGACTGCGGTGATCATCGGGATCTACATCCTGCTCAACCTTGCCTGCATCGGGTACTACCTGCGCGAGCGCCGCTCAGAGTTCAACCCGCTGCTGCACCTGATCATCCCGCTGCTCGGCGTGGCAGCCTTCGTCCCGGCCATCCTCACCGCACTCGGCATCAAAGCCTTCGACTTCGTCACTCCGCTGACCGAACCGCTGAGCTACGCCGGGCCGGTTGTGGGCGGCTGGCTGGTGCTGGGGCTGCTCTACCTCGGCTACCTGCTGGCTACCGGTAAGACCGACCGCCTTGCTGCACTCGGGTTGGTGTACGGGGGCGAGCAGGCGCCAGAAGCTACCGTGGTGGACGACGAACCGGACGGCCCCTCGGCCTTCCCGACCGACTTCGTGTCGGCGTCGCCGACCGCCGAGACGGCTCCGGCCGAGTTTGCGACCACGGAGCCGGCTACCGAGCCGGTGGAAACGCGGGCCACAGATCGGAAGGTAGAGTCCGACGACGATGCCTGACCTCGAGGTCGTCTCGTACCGGCCGGACCCGTCGGAGTTCGCGTGGACCTTCGGCGGGGTCCGGCCGGTCCGGTCCATCCGGCCCGGCACCGTGCTCGAGGTATGGACCGAGGACGCCTTCGGTGGCCGGGTGCGCGGACCGGACGACCTGGTCACCAGGGTCATCGAGTTCCCGTTCGTGAACCCGCAGACCGGACCGTTCTACGTCGAGGGCGCCGAGCCGGGCGACACGATCGCGGTGCACTTCGTGTCGATCATGCCGTCTCGGGACTATGCGGCGTCCTCGACGATCCCGTTCTTCGGCGCGCTGACCGCCACCGGGCCGATCCACACCGCGAGCCTGCAGGACCCGCTCGAGGAGCGAGTCTGGATCTACGAGGTGGACCGGGCCAGCTGGACGGTCACCTACCGGGCCAGCCGCGGCGACTACAGCGTGGTGCTGCCGATGGATCCGATGCACGGCACGGTCGGGGTGGCGCCGGCCTCGTTCGAGGCGCGATCCTCGCTGGTGCCCGATGCGCACGGCGGCAACATGGACACCCCGGAGATGCGCGCCGGAGTGACCTGCTACCTCGGGGTGAAGGTGGAAGGCGCGCTGCTCTCGCTCGGAGACGGGCACTGCCGGCAGGGCGAGGGCGAGTCCTGCGGGGTCGCGGTCGAGGCAGCGATGGACACGGTCGTGATCGTCGACCTGATCAAGGGCGTGGCCACGCCGTGGCCGCGGCTGGAGAGCGATGACTACATCATGAGCACCGGCTCGGCCCGGCCGCTCGAGGACGCGTTCCGGATCAGCCAGGTCGACCTGGTGGGCTGGCTGGCCGGGCAGTACGGGCTGGAGCTACTCGACGCCTACCAGCTGCTCACCCAAGTCAGCGAGGCTCCGGTCGCGAACGTATGCGACCCGAACTACACGTTCGTCACCAAGGTCCGCAAGCAGTACCTGCCGTCGGTGGCCGCGTACGGCGGGATCCACGCGCAGCTACGCGAGCAGGCCAGCGGCTACAGCTCGGCCCGGTAGGCGCACAGCGGGAGATCGGGGCGCGGCCACCAGTCGCGCTCCGGCGTGCGCACGAAGCCGAGCCGAGCGTAGATCTGCTGGGCCGCGCGCATGTGCGGCCGGGTCAGCAACACCACGGCGGTGTCGCCGCGCTGCTTGGCCCGGCGCAGGCACTCCTGGACCAACGCCGCCCCGGCGCCGCGACCCCTGGCCCCCGGCGCGACTGAAAGCATCCGGAACTCGGCCTCGTCCGGCAGCGCGATCTCGGAGAACATCGAGCCGGGCCGGCAGAACGTGACGCTCCCCAGCACCGCGCCGCTGTCGGCGTCGACCGCCGCGATCAGATCAGCCTCGGTGGCCCGCCGGGCCGCGTCGGTCAGCTCGCCGAGGTAGCTGCTGTCGTCGCTGATCAACCGGTCGGAACGGTAGGCGGCCAGCGTGATCGCGCCGATCTCGGCGTAGTCGGCCGGCACTGCGTCGCGGATGAGGAGCTCCATCCCGCGGCCTACTTCGGGGGCAGCCTGCGGGCGTAGTCGCGGCCGCGCTCCACCCACCGGATCAGGTCGTCGTCGGTGCCATAGCCATCGCGGTCGACACACACCCAGCCATTCATCGGCCGGCCGGTCATGTCGAACTCGCGTGCACCCGGCTCACGCATCACCTCGGCCTGGCTGCCGGTGTCGACCCGCACGATCAGGTCGTCCTGGTTGACCCCGCAGGCCATGTTGCCGTTGATGAGAAACGCGATACCGCCGAACATCTTCTGCTCCGACAGGCCGGGCTCGGCACCGAGACGCGCTCTGATCCGGTCGGCCAGCTCCTGGTCGTAGGCCATAACCGCATCCTGTCACGCGGCACCGACGGTTCCGCCGGACCGCGACCGCGCAGTGGCCGGCAGTTCTACCAAGATTGCCGTTTCCATGATCTCCGCTTGCTCCGACCTGCACAAACAGTCGAACGAGATCATGGAAACGGCGATCTTGGAGGGTTGGTGGCCGAACCGCGCAGTGGCCGGCAACTCTGCGAACCGCTACCCGGCCCGGCGGCGCCGGACCGCGAGCGCTCCCAGCCCGACCGCGCCGGCCGCCAGCACCGCGCCCGCGCCGAGCACGGTCGCGTTCGCGCTGCTCACCGAGCCGCCGATGCCAGCGCCCGAGGCACCGGGCAGCGAGCTGACCCGGAACGTGAAGTGGGTGACCCGGCCGTCGTTACAGGTGATCTTGACCCGGTACCGGCCGGTGCGGACGTCGGCGATGTCGCCCTTGCCCACGAAGGTATGCGTGCCGCGGGTCAGGATGATCGTGTCTTCGAACGCATCCGAGACCGCAGTGGCCGCATCGTTGGAACGCTTGCAGAACCCGTCGTCGTTGACGGTCACCCTGGTGAACGCACTCGGCGGGTTGGGAAAGATCTCACCCCGCGCGAACGCCGGCGATGCCGCGACTACTACCAGCCCCGCTCCGACGGCCGCACTGGCGAGCAGGCGCCTGCGGTTCATACTGCCTCCCGGGATTCGGTCCGTGAGCCGACCGCGAATACCGCAGTCG
This sequence comes from Sporichthyaceae bacterium, assembly GCA_022616375.1. Taxonomy (GTDB): domain Bacteria; phylum Actinomycetota; class Actinomycetes; order JAKEEW01; family JAKEEW01; genus JAKEEW01. The sequence continues at coordinate 7,949 of JAKEEW010000649.1, read as the reverse complement.
ATTGGGAACGTATCCACCGGTTGGAGCCGGCAATGACGACGTCGCACGATCAGCGGATCAGCTTCCTACCTGCGGCGCAACCGCGCACCTCCACCATCGGCGGGGAAATCCGAACGGGTCCGACGGCGCGCGAGACACGGCCGCATTCCCGGGTATTTCGGGCCGGTTCGGCTTTGCCCGCCGATGCCGGGCAAGGCGCTGCTAGCCGGTCTTTATCTCGGCGGCCAGCGGCACCCTGTTCTCCGCGATCCAGGCGTCGATCCGCTCCCACCAGTCGTACAGCCAGCTGACCTGACCATCCCGGTCCAGCTCGCGCGGCACCTGGTCGACCGGCACCCGCCACCACTTGGCCCGGATGAGCCGCTCCATCGGCAGGTTGCGCCAGACGTCGCCGACCGTGATCAGGTCTTCCAGCCCGGCGTGGGCGACGAAGATGACATCGGCGGTCGGGCAGGCCGCGATGGCCGCGAGCGCACCGCCCGGGCGCGGCGCGAGCAGATGCGGCATCTCCTTGGCCCGGGCCGCCTCCCGGCGCCGGCCAAGCCGCTCCAACCGTTCGATGGCCCGCCGCCAGCGTCGGGGCGTCCAGTTCCCGCCCTCCGGGAAGATGACCAGCGCGCCGTCCGGGTCCAGGTTGCTGGCCAGCCGTTCGATCTCCGCCACGAACCGACCCTCGCCGCCGCGGGAGTGCTGGACGAACGCGTTGGGCAACCGGTTGGCCACGATGTCGAGGCCGGGATCGAGCTGCAGGATCGCCTTCATCACCACCCGGGGCCGCCGGTGGTATTCGCTGAGCAGCTGGTGGACCAGCAGGAACGAGTCGCCGGGGCCGGCGTGCCGGCTCAGCACGATGACCGGGCGGGCCAGCCTCGCGGCCCGCTCGTCCGCAGTCAGGTCAGGCTCCTCCACCTCGACCCGTAACGCGAACACCCGGGTGGCGACCCGGTAGAGCAGGTCGAGGAACCGGCGCATGATGTCGTAGTGCCGCTGCTGGTACGGCTGGGTCCGCAACCGGCCGCCGAACCCGCTGGCCACCCACAGACCAAGGCACGCGGCCAGGGCCAGCGCCTCGGCGCTCAGCCACACCACCGCGAACCAGAGCAGTCGCAGCGGGCGGCGCCGGCCGGGCACCGGCAGCAACGCCACCACCGACGCGACCACCGCCAGCAACGGCAACGTGACCAGCGCGGCCAGCGCGATCACGAACAGCAGCGGCACCAGCACCAGCCGCCGCACGATGCGCGGTGGAAGCATGGGCACCCCCTCGGTTGTCGCTAGCCCAGCTCGGTCAGGTAGCGGGTGGACGCCTGGTAGGCGCGGGCAATGTTCGTGCTGACCTGGGACCGGTCCCGGTAGCGCAGCTGGGACAGCTCGGCCGCCCGGCCGTTGCTGCCGGCCGGCAGGACGTGCACTTGGACCCCGGCGGGCAGCGTCGCCATTTCCTCGATGAACCGGTGCCGCCGGGCGATCTCGAACGCGACCAGGCCGACCTGCCATGGCCGGCGCGGCACCGCCAGCGGCTGCTCGATCCGCCCGACGTGCAGCACGTAGATGGTGCTCGCGCCGAGCTGGACCGCGCGGCCAACCGGGATGCTGTGCACCAGGCCGCCGTCGAAGAAGTGCTCGCCGTCCACCTCGACCGGCGGCAGCAGGCCGGGCACCGCGCAGGAGGCCAGCACCGCCGGCACGATCGGACCGTGGCTGAACCAGCGGGCCGCCGCCGCCTCGACGCTGGCCGCCACGCATTGGAACGGCAGCGCAAGCTGTTCGATCCGGCTGACCGGCAGGGTCTCTTCCAGTAGCCGGCGCAGCGGATCGATCGAGTGCACGTGGGTGCCGGTCCTGGCGAGCTGGGCCATCCGGCCGAACAGCGACTCACCGAACGCCTGCCGCAGCACGCCGTCCTGCCACAGCTCGGCCAGCCGGGCCGCGGCGTTGTGCGGGTCGGCGGCGACCATGACCCCGTTGATCGCGCCGACCGACGTGCCCACCACCAGGTCCGGCCGGATCCCGGCCTCGTCCAGGGCGCGCAGCATGCCGACCTCGTGCGCGCCGAGCACGCCGCCGCCACCCAGCACGAACGCGGTCCTCGGAGCAGCCACCACAGCTCGGATGGTACGAGAACTCGGCCCCGACCGGTGCGTCCGCGGCAATCCGAGCGATCCGGGCAAACGGCGCCCCGGGCTGGGCGATATTCCCGCATTCCGTCTACCGTGTGCTGGCATGACTCCCAGGCCCCGTCCCGCCGCGCGGGCATGTGCCGGCCTGGCCGTTTTCAGCCTGGCCTTGCTGTCGGCCGGCTGCGAGCAGGACTCCGGTGGGCCGGGCCCGGCCCAGACCGGCTCGGCACCGGCCGGGCAACCGTCGCCGCTGCCGCCGGTGGAGCTGGACCTGGCCAAGGGCCGCTCCACGCCGGTGGCCGATCCGATCTATCCGGAGCACGGCAACCCGGCGGTCGACGTGCTGCTCTACGACCTTGACCTGAGCTGGGACCCGGCCACCAGGCAGCTGTCCGGCCAGGCCACGCTGACGGTGCGGGCCACCGAGCCGGTCGACGAGATCACCCTGGACTTCGGCGGTGCGCTGCGGGCCGGAACGGTGACCGTGGCAGGCGCGACGGCCACCGCCAGCCAGGCCGACGACAACCTCACCGTGCGGCTGCCGCAGCCGCTCGCGGCCGACCAGCAGGCCGTGCTCACCGTGGAGTACGCCGGCCGGCCGGCCACGGTGGACGCTCCGATGGTGCGCACCGACATCCCGAAGGTGGGGCTGTTCGTGGACGACGATGGCTCCGCGTTCGCGCTGCAGGAGCCGTTCGGCGCGTTCACCTGGTATCCGGTGAACGACCACCCGTCGGACGAGGCGCTCTACGACCTGTCGGTCACCGTTCCGGCTGGCTGGGCGGCGGTGTCCGGTGGCGACCCGCAGCCGGTGGCTTCGGGTCCCAACGGTGGCCAGACCTACCGCTACGTCTCGGCGCAGCCGGTCGCGAGCTATCTGGTCGCGCTCGGCATCGACCATTACGAGCACCGCACCGCGGCCGGGCCGCGCGGCCTACCCCTGCACTACTGGTACCTGACCGCGGAGGCCGAGGTGATCCACCAGCAGACCGACAAGATCGGAGAGATGATCGGCTGGCTGGAGAAGCGGTTCGGGCCCTACCCGTTCCGAACCGCCGGCCTGATGACCATCCCGGTCCGGACCGGGATGGAGACCCAGACGATGATCACGTTGAGTGCCGGCTTCCCGGACGCGGTCATGGTGCACGAGCTTGCCCACCACTGGTTCGGCAACTCGGTGACCCCGCGGGACTGGCGGGACATGTGGCTGAACGAGGGCTGGGCAATGTATGCCCAGGCGCTCTGGGAGGACGAGCACGGCGGGGCCGGCGGCGAACCGACGCCGCTGGCGGCCACACTGGCCAGCTGGCACAACCGGGACGGCGCGCTGCGCGCCGAGCACGGGCCGCCGGCCAACTACCTGCCCGGGCACTTCGCCTCGCCGAACGTGTACTACTCCCCCGCGCTGATGCTGCACGAGATCCGCCGGCAGGTCGGCGACCGGAAGTTCTTCGCGATGGCGAACGACTGGGTGCAGCGCAACAAGGACACCACCCAGGACCGCGCCTCGTTCACCGCGTTCGTCAACCAGCACACCGGCGAGGACTTGACGGCCCTCATTGACCAGTGGCTGGACTCTCCCACGACACCCCAGCCACTTCTGCCTACCTAAGCAGGTCCCGGTCCGTGCCGATGTGAGCAGGCTGGGTGCCTGCGAACGTCGATCCGGCCGGTTCCTGCGACCCGCCCTACTCGTACATCACGTAGACCGGCCGCGGCCGCAGCGCGAGCACCTGGTCCGGGCTCATCAGTGGGCCCGACCTGGCGTCCTCGACGAAGAACAGCTTGAACCCGGTGTGCAGGTGATCGGGCAGCCCACCGACCAGCCGCCGCCAGGTCTCCTCCTTGGCCCCGCGCGGCCCGATCCCGTCCACCGACTTGATCACCACGATCCCCGGATGATCGCGCAGCCGGTCCTGGTCGCTGACCACCGACGCCGCGACCTGGTGGAACACCATCACCTTCTCCGGCAGGTCGTAGGCGGCCACCAGGTCGGCGAGGTAGGCGGCGACCCGGTTGAGCTCGGATCCCGTGGTGTGGCCGTACACGTCACCCGGCACCTGGCCGGGACCCACCGCCCACTCCGGGTCAAGCGCGAGACCTACGTCCGGCTCGGCCAGCCAGCGGCGGAACACCTTGACCTCGGTCAGGAAGTCGCTGCGCCCGGGCTGGATGTTCAGCAGGAGCAGGGCCCGATGCCGGCGTGCCGCGGCCAGGAACTCGTCGACCACCGCCGAATCCACCCGGCTGCGGTACTGGCCGTCCGGGCCGGGGAAAGAGGTAGCGATCACCGCGATCAGCTCGAACACCGGCTGCGCCTCGCGGCCGTGGGTGTAGTGACCGGCCCGCCGCTCCAGCTCCGCGGCCCGCGCGTCGATGCTGCCGATCCCGAGCCGGCCCAACGCGTCCGCGGTGGGATGGCCGGCATAGCCGATCAGCCGGTAGCGCGGGAACAGGGTGCGGCCGCCTCGGGGCAGCTCGGGCCTGGCCAGCTCGACGTAGGGCCACACCGCGGCCGGGACCCGGGCATCGGGATGGCCGTGCTGGCCGGGCTGGACCGCTGGCGGCAGCGGCGGCCGGGATCCGGTGCCCGGCGGCCCCGGGTCAGGCGGCCGCGTGCTCGGCTCGGACGGGCCCGGTCGCGGCGCCGCGGTGCCTTCCGGTTCGCCCGAGCCGGAGCATCCGGACAGCGCTAGAGTCATGATCAACAGGCCGCAGCAGGCGCTGCGAGCGGCCATCCCGATCCGGGTGCGGTGCGGCACCAAGGGCATCCGGCAGTCCGGCTTCCAGGCATCCAGCAGGTAATGGCTAGGTAACGCGATTGCCAACTACGGAGTGTAGGGGGAACCCGGCGGGGCCGCGCGGGTGGGCCATTTACCGATATTGTCACCCTCGGCGGCATCGGACCATGCGCCTGATTTACCCCATTCGGGGCATGCCCTCCGGAGCCGTCCTTAGGCGAACATGCTTGCCAGCAACGGACCAAGAGCAGGATGCAGACCCGCAGCAGCCAGGGGGATCGCGTGGACGAGGCGCAGCATCTGCAGCAGAGCCTGGAGGCTCTGCGCACGCTGTACCGCGCCGTACGCGAGCTGAACTCGGTCCGGGACCTGACCGCCACCCTGCAGACCGTCGCGGACAGCGTGGTCTCCTCGCTCGGCTTCGGCGCCGCCGCGGTCAACCTGGTGCACGGCGGCGAGCTCCAGATCGTCGCGGTGGCCGGGCCGGAGGCGGTGCGCGAGTCGCTCAACGGCCAGTCGGGCAGCCGGCAGAGCTGGGAGGAGCTGCTCGACCGGGCCCAGCAGTGGGGCTCGCTGCGCTACCTGCCGATGGAGCATCCGATCGGCGACGTGCCGATGTGGCGGCCGGAGAACGGCCAGCCCACCGACCCCGACCCGGACGCCTGGCAGCCCGAGGACGTGCTGATGGCGCCGCTCTACTCGGCCGATGGCGAGCTGGTCGGGGTGCTGTCGGTCGACCTGCCGGAGGGCGGCCGCAAGCCCGGAAAGGACCAGTGCGAGCTGCTGGAGATGTTCGCCGCCCAGGCCGCGATCGCGATCGACAATGCCCGGCTGCACTGGGCGTTGCGGCGCTCGGTAGCCGAGCTGGAGCGCGAACAGCAGCTGCTGCGGGCCAGCGAGGAGAGCTTCCGGCTGGCGTTCGAGAACGCCCCGAGTGGGATGGCGATGCGCGGGCTCCGGCCGCCGGCCGAGGGCCGGCTGCTGCGGGTCAACGCTGCCCTGTGCAACCTGCTCGGCTACTCCGAGCGCGAGCTGCGCCGCGACGGCCTGACCGCGTTCACCCACCCCGAGGACCGCGACCTGCTGCCCGAGGGCGAGACCGCCCGGCGGATCGAGGTGCGCTTCATCCGCGGCGACGCCTCGGTGCTGTGGGCCTCGGTGCACTGCTCGGTGGTCTACGACGCCGGCGGCAATGCCGACTTCCAGCTCATCCACGTCGAGGACGTCAGCGAGCGGCGCAGCCGCGAGCTCGCCCTGGTCCACCAGGCCGCGCACGACCCGCTGACCGGGCTGGCCAACCGGACCGAGCTGCGCTCGCGGCTCTACGAGATCCTCGGGCACGCCGAGCCGGTCGTCGTCATGTTCTGTGACATGGACAACTTCAAGCAGGTCAACGACACCTACGGGCACGCGGCCGGGGACGCCGTGCTGGTCGAGGTGGGCCGCCGGCTGCGGCAGCATGTCCGCGAGCACGACACCGTGGCCCGGGTCGGTGGCGACGAGTTCGTGCTGCTGGTCCGGGATCTGGATCCGGAGGCCGCCGGCGACCTGGTCACCCGGCTGACCACGGCGGTGAGCCGGCCGGTCGAGTACGAGGGCTTCGAGATCAAGGTAAGCGCCAGCATCGGCCTGGGCACCGCGGTGCCCGCGTCCACCGTGGACGAGCTGCTGCGCGAGGCGGACCAGGCGATGTACCGGGAGAAGTGGGAGCGGGCCAGGCGCAAGGCCGACATCCACCGGGTCAGCCACGGCTGATCCGTCGCGGGCGGCCCGCGCAGGGCTATCCCTTCTCGCTCACCCCGGCCGAGTCGAACGTCGCCACCTCGTGCAGCACCCGGACCGCACACTGCACCAGCGGGACCGCAAGCAGCCCGCCGGTGCCCTCGCCGAGCCGTAGCTCCAGGTCGACCAGCGGGCGCAACGTCAGGTGGGACAGCGCGATCGCATGGCCGGGCTCGGCCGAGCGGTGCCCGGCGATGCAGGCGCCAAGCACGTCGGGGCACAGCGCGGCGGCCACTAGCGCGGCCGCACCGGCGATTACCCCGTCCAGCACCACCGGCACCCGGGCCGCGGCCGCGCCGAGCAGGTAGCCGGCGAGCGCGGCGTGCTCGAGCCCGCCGACCGCGGCGAGCACTCCGATCGGATCGGCCGGGTCGGGCCGGTGCAACGCGAGTGCCCGGTCCACCACCTCGACCTTGTGCCGCAGTGTGATGTCGTCCACGCCGGTCCCGCGCCCGGTCACCGCCTCCGCCTGGCGCCCGGTGAAGGCCGCGATCAGGGCCGCCGATGCGGTGGTGTTCGCGATCCCCATGTCGCCGGTGACCAGGCCGCGGTGGCCCTCGCCGACCAGCTCGGCCGCGATGCCGATCCCGACCTCGATCGCCTGGATCGCCTCCGCCCGGCTCATCGCGGGCTCGACGGCCAGATCCGCGGTCCCTGGCCGCACCTTCCTGATCGCCAGCCCATCGGCCGCCGGCAGCACGCCGGCCACGCCCACGTCCACCACCCGCACGGTGGCGCCGAGCTGCCGGGCGAACGCGTTGACCACCGCGCCGCCGGCCAGGAAGTTCAGCACCATCTGGGCGGTGACCTCCTGCGGCCACGGGGTCACCCGCTGGGCGTGCACTCCGTGGTCGGCGGCGAAGATCGCGGTCGCCACCGGTTCGACCAGCGGCGGCGGGCACTGCCCGGCGAGCCCGGCCAGCTGGATCGAGACCACCTCGAGCCGGCCGAGTGAGCCCGGCGGCTTGGCCAGCCGGCGCTGCCGCTCGGCCGCGGCCGCACTGGCCGCCGGATCCAGCGGGCCGACCGCCGCAATGGTGCGCTCAAGCAGACTCATCGTGTGAACTCCGTGTCCCGCGTAGGTGGCCAGTTGCGGCAGCCGGATCCGGTCCGGTGGGTAGCAGCCGCTATGCCACCGACCTCACCCGATCCTCGAGATCCGTTAGCCATGCATCCGCATGGGGACACTCGGCGCGCAGGTTGGCGATACCAAGATCGGAGATGATGAGAGGTCCGTGATTGACCTTCTGATACTGGGGCCATATCTGCGCGATGCGCTTGGAGGGTGCAGTTTGCGGTCCGTCGT
>JAKEEW010000648.1 GCA_022616375.1 Sporichthyaceae bacterium | reverse complement strand
GTGGCGTAGCATGCCGGCCGACAGGTCGACGCCGACCGGGGTCCAGCCCAGTTCGCGGACGCTGCTGGCGTGGATGCCGGTGCCGCAGCCGATCTCCAGGCAGGTGCCGCTGCCGTGACCGAGGAGCTGGCGCAGGGCGCGGCTGATGCCGAGAGGGTCGTCCTCGGCGCTCCCGCTTGGGCTGTTGCCCGTGGCCACCTGGTTGCCGAGGAACTCGTGCTCGTACCAGTCCGCGATCTCGTCGTAGGCCGCCGTCGGCGCCATCAGGCTCCTCCTCCGACTCCGGAACTCCGGAACTCCGGAACTCCGGAACGGTTGTGGGCAGGTCGTCGGCGCGGACGGCGGCGATCCGCGGGCACGTGCTGCCGCGGTGGATCGGCGCCGCTGCCTTGGTGGCCGCGGTGCTCAACCTCGCCGCTTTTGGGCAGATCACCAGCAACGACGACTCCCTGATCGGTGATCTGGGGTTCCTCAGCTTCGCGCTCTGGGTCTTGCTGGCCAGTTCTAGCCTTGCCTGGCGGGTTGTGGGCGCGGCGGGTTGCGGAGCCGCGCCGATGCCGCTCGGACCGGACCTGACCATATGACCGCAAGCGGTGGCATCCGGCCACACAAGACCGGCCGCGGGGACCGGACCACGGTGGGTGTCCAGGTGGCACGGGAGCGTTTGGTGCCACCCGTTGGCTGTAACGCTCGGTGTCACAGACACTGATGTTACCGGCCTGTCGCCTGGCGAGCGGCTGTGGTCGTACCCTGCACTGGTGACCATCGAGCTGACCCTGCTGGGGCGGGTGGCCTACCACGACCAGGAGGTCACCAGCCCCCGAATCCGTGGCCTGCTCGCGCTGCTCGCCGGCGACCTGCGCAGCGGCTCCAGCACCACCCGGCTGGTGAACGACCTCTGGCCGGACCAGCAGCCCGAGAACCCGACCAAGGCGCTCCAGGTCCTCGTCGCCCGCGCCCGTGCGCAGCTCGACGCCGGCCTCATCGCCACCACCCCGACCGGCTACCGCCTCGCCCTGCGCGCCGACCAGGTCGACGCCGCCGCCGTCCTGCAGCGCGCGGCCGCGGCCGCCCGCGCTGCCCGCGCCGGCGACCACGCGGCGGCGCTCGCGCAGGCCGAGGAGGGCCTCGCGCTATGGGGTGGAGCCGCGGAGACCGACCCGGTGCCCGACGATCCGATGCCCGACGACCCGGTGCCTGGCGACCCGGTGGCGATGCTGCGGGCCGGGCGGGCCTCGACCCACCGGTCGGTGGTGCGGGTCCGGGCGCTGTCGCTGGCGCGGCTGGGCCGCTGCAGCGAGGCGGTCGGGCC
>JAKEEW010000647.1 GCA_022616375.1 Sporichthyaceae bacterium | reverse complement strand
GGTGAGGCCGTGGAGATGAAGGCCAACTCCGAGGATCGGGTCAAGGCCGTGCTCGACGTGTTCCAGGAGAAGCTGATCAAGCGTGGGGTAAGCCTGAAGGCGCTGGACGCGGGCGAGCCGCAGGTCTCCGGCAAGGATATGAAGATCACCGCGAAGCTCAAGCAGGGGCTGTCCCAGGACAACGCGAGGAAGCTCAACAAGATCATCAAAGACGAGGGCCCGAAGGGTGTGCGCACCCAGGTCCAGGGCGAGGAGTTGCGGGTCTACTCCAAGAAGCGCGACGACCTGCAGGAAGTCATCTCGCTGCTCAAGGGCAAGGACCTGGACTTCGCTCTGCAGTTCGTGAACTACCGCTAGAAGTCGTGGTGGATGCGCAGCACTGAATCCCGCGTGTCGCGCTGCACCACTACCACGATCATGGAACGAGGCGCGCCGGGCCGAGGCGCGGACGCCTAGACCGGCTCGAGCGGATAGTGCGGCTCCGCCGGCGCCTCGACCCGGATCGGATCGCCGGGCCGGACCACGCCACTGACCCGGACCACGCCCATCACCCCGGACTTTCGGGTCACCGTGCCGTCCGGCTGCCGGGTCAGCACCGCGGACAGCTGCCGGTCGGCGATCCCGTTGATCTGGGTGCACGGGTTCCGCAGTCCGGTGATCTCGACCACCGCGCCGGCGCCCAGACGCAGCCGCGTCCCCGTCGCCAATCCGAGCAGGTCGATCCCGCGGGTGGTGACGTTCTCCCCCATCTGCCCGGGCGCCACCGAGTATCCGGCCGCGGCCAACTCGTCGAACAGCTCGGCGTGGATCAGGTGAACCTGGCGGAGGTTCGGTTGGGTCGGATCCCTGGCTACCCGGGAGCGATGCTTGACGGTCTCCCCCAGGTGCGCGTCGCCGTCGACTCCGAGCCCGGCGAGCAGCCGGATTTCGGACTCCTGGCCCTTGCTGAACGTGTGCGCCGCGCTTCGGCTTACCGCCACCACCCCGACCACTGTGAGCCACCTCCGCCGCAGCAGCCTAGCCACCCGGCCGGCCGGAGCCGCCAACGGGGGATGCCGGCCGCCCGAGCACCAGCGCCGGTCTCAGCAGCGCGGGATCGGCTTGCTGTAGGTGGTGTTGCTGGGAGTGGAGACCCAGTAGTCGCTGACGTAGCGCCCGTTGGACAGCCGGTTCCAGATCTTGGTCGAGCCGACCGTCGACCCGGACCGCTGGCACGACACCCAGGCCAGCGACCCGGTCGGCAGCGTGCCCGTGATCGCGTACGAGCTGCCGGGTCCGGACCGCTCGTTCAGCGAGTCGATCGAGTTGACCTGGTAGGGATACAGGCAGCGGGGCAGTGACGCACTGAAACTGGTCTCCGAGGGCGTGTTCACCCACCGGTCGGTGACGTAGCTCCCGTCGCTGAGCTTGTCCCAGACGGAGGTGTTGCCGACCCTGGGCCCGGCGAGCTGGCAGCCCACCTTGACGATCGCGCCGGTCGAGTAGGAGCGCACGATCGGATACGTGGTAGCCGGTCCGGTCCGTGCGTTCAGCGGGGTCGCGCTGGTGACCCGATACGAGTACGCGACCGTGGCCACCGGCGCGTCGAACCGGTCGTTGTCGATGTTGAGCGTGATACCGCCGTAGCGCTCGTTGTGGTCGCCGCGATACTGCTTGGCCCGCTGGTGCTCGGCCCATCGCGAGTTCGGGATGCCCGACCAGTTGGACAGCGACGAGGACAGGTCCCAGCGGGCGATCCAGACCGCGTCCGGCCGGTTGTACGAGCTGGAGGTGTAGACCTGGGCCAGGTGCCTCGCGCCGGAGTTCAGATGCACGTACACCCCGGCCAGGTAACCGCGCCGGTGCAGCTCGCCGGTCCAACCGGACAGGAACCGAAGCGCCGCCGTCCGGCAGACGGAGTCATTCGGGTTGTAGTGCTCCATATCGGCATAGAGCGCGCTGCCGGGCAGCATGCCCAGTGCCTTCGCCTTGGTGACCGCATCCCGGGCCGCGGACTCGCCCTGCGACCTGGCCTGAGACGGGATGATCTTCGTGGAGTTGGGACGCTCGGTGCACGGTGCCTGCCGGCCCATATATATAGGAATAAGTCGCCAGCGCATCTTGGATACCGCACTGACCCAGCTCGCGGTCAGCCTCGGCTGGTCGCAGCCCCGGTTGATGCCGCCGATATATACCCCAATAGCTCGGTATGGGGAGTCCAGCCACGCCTGCATCGTCGCCGTCGATGGCGCGGTGCAGGTGTCGAACGCGAGCCCGGTGTAGCGGGTGCTGGTCGCCCCGGCCGGGTACGCCACTGAGGTGGCCGGCGCGGCACCGGCGGTCGGACCGCTCGCGACCAGCAGCGCTGCCACGCTGAGGAGCACGGCCAGCCCGGCCACCAGCTGCGGCTGGCGCATGGGCCGGGGACTGCGGTGCAGGCGGCGGTGGGGGCTGAGGTACTGGCGGCGCGGACGGCTACGGCTCATCGTGGTCTCCTGGCGGCCGGGGACACCCACGGTCCCACTGTGCCGGTAACCGGGCACGCCCGCAGGGATATCGGCAGATCAGCGCGTCGCGGCGGTCGGCGCACCCCGGCGCAGCGCGTCGCAGCGGACAGTGCGTCCGCGGCGGTCAGCGCACCGCGGCGGCCCGCAGGATGGCCGCGACCGAGGCGTCGACGTCGGTCTCGGTAGTCGTCCACGCCGACACCGAGATCCGCATCGCGGCCTTGCCCTGCCAGCTGGTCCCGCCCAGCCAGCAGGTGCCGTCCTGCTGCACGCGCCGGATCACCGCCTGGGTGAACGCGTCGTCGTCGCCACCGTCCGGATCGGCGAAGCGCACCAGGACCTGGTTGAGCCGCACGTCGTTGAGGACCTCGACCCCGGGCGCGGCGTCGAGCGCGGTCGCGAACCGGCGCGCGTGCGAGCAGCAGCGCTCGATCATCTCGGCGATCCCGGAGCGGCCGAGCTCGCGGATCGCGGCCCAGACCGGGAACCCGCGGGCCCGCCGGGAGGACTCCGGAGTGAACCAGCCACCGTCCCGCTCGCTGTGCTCGGACTGCATCAGGTACGCCGCGCTCTGGAACATGGCGCCGATGTGCGCCGCCGGGTGCGCCACGATGGCAATTCCGGTGTCGTAGGGCACGTTCAGCCACTTGTGCGCATCGACCGCCCACGAGTCGGCCTGTTCGACCCCGGCGCACAGGTGCCGCAGCGTCGGACCAGCCGCCGCCCACAGCCCGAACGCTCCGTCCACGTGCACCCACGCCGGGGGCTGGCCGGGGCGATTGTGCGCGGCGGCGCAGATCTCGGTCATCGGGTCGATCGCGCCGCTGCCCACGTTGCCGGCCTGAGCGCAGACGATCGTCGGCCCATCGAGGCCGGCAAGCACGCCCGGCAGCGCATCCGCCCGCATCCGGCCCTGGTCGTCGGCCGGGACCACGTGCACCCGGCCGGAGCCGAACCCGACGTAGCGCAAAGCCAGATCGAGGCTCGCGTGCCGGTCCGCCCCGACTACCACGTGCACCTCGGGCGCGCCGTGCAAGCCGTTGGTCTCGACATCCCAACCGGCGGCGGCCAGCACGTGGTGCCGAGCCGCGGCCAGGCCGGTGAAGTTGGCCATCGTCGCTCCGGTGACCAGCCCGACCGATGCGGTCGGCGGCAGCCGGAGCAGATCGAGCAGCCAGCGCGCGGCGGTCTCCTCGGCC
>JAKEEW010000646.1 GCA_022616375.1 Sporichthyaceae bacterium | reverse complement strand
GGGGCGGGCCGGGTGCCGGTGTCGTTGATCTCGTCGACCTCGGCCTTGTGCGACGCCTTGAGCTGCTCGCGCTCGCGTTCCAGCTCGGCCATCTGGCCCTCGATGTCCATCAGGTCGCGGACGTAGTCGCGCGCCTGCGCCCGCAGCGACCCGACCCGCAGGTCGGGCAGGTTGATGTCCTTGAGGTCGGCCTCTTCCTTGAGCTGGTCCAGGGCACCCTGGGTGGAGAGCCGGAGCTGGCCGAGGAGGCGGCCGACCTGGCGGGCCACGTCCGGCAGCCGCTCAGGCCCGAAGACCAGCAGGCAGACCAAGATGATGGCGAGGATCTCGCCGATACCGACGTTGAACAACCTGCCTCCCAGCGTGCTTCAGGCCTCCAGCCTACTACTGCCGGCCCGCCGGCACAGGTCCGCTCCGGGTCGCGGCCCGCGACCTTCGGCCCGCCACCTTCGGCGTGGCGCCAGCCAGCCCGCGGACGACCGGTGTTGCACGCCGGCCGCAACCGCTAGGCTGACCCGATGAAGCGCCTGCGAGCGCGGCCCAGACCACCACGGCCTTGCCGACGGCTTTGCCGACCGCATTGCCGACCGCATTGCCGACCGCATTGCCGACCGCATTGCCGACGAGAGCACGAGGACCAGAAGGAGTCGCCCGTGGCCGTGCAGACCGATGCCATCGCCGGGTACCTCACCGAGCTGACCGCGGGAGAGGACGACGTCCTGCGCCACGCGCGCGAGCGCGCCGCGGCCGGTGGCATGCCGCCGGTGTCCGCCGACACCGGAGCGTTCCTGCGGCTCGCCGCCCGCTGGGTGGACGCCCAGGCCGCGGTCGAGATCGGCTCCGGCGCCGGCTATTCAGGCATCTGGCTGGCCCGTGGCCTGGCCCCCAAGGGGCTGCTCACCACCATCGAGGCGGACCCGGAGCACCAGCGCTTCGCCAAGGCGAGCTATGACCAGGCCGGCTTGCTCGGGCGGGTCCGCTCCATCCTCGGCCGTGCCCTCGAGGTGCTGCCGCGGCTCAGCGACGGC
>JAKEEW010000645.1 GCA_022616375.1 Sporichthyaceae bacterium | reverse complement strand
CGTACGCTGACCTGCTCGGCCCTCCGGCCGTACGCTGACCTGCTCGGCCCTCCGGCCGTACGCTGACCCCAATGTCGACCGCTGCGCACATCCTGGTCGTTGACGACGACGAGCCGATCGCCGCGTCGGTCCGGCGCGCGCTGGAGTACGAGGGCTACCGGGTCAGCGTGGCCCACGACGGGCGGCGCGCGGTGGAGTTGGCCGGCGCTCAGCGGCCCGACCTGGTCGTGCTCGACGTCATGCTGCCCGGCCTGGACGGGATCGGGGTGTGCGACCGGTTACGCGCCCGCGGGATCGGCTCGCTCATCCTGATGCTGACCGCGCGGGACACCACCGCGGACCGGGTGCACGGGCTCGACCACGGTGCCGACGACTACCTGGTCAAGCCGTTCGCCTACGAAGAGCTGCTGGCTCGGATCCGGGCACTGCTGCGCCGGACCGGACCGCGCACCGACGCCGATCTGCTCGAGCTCGCCGATCTCGTGATCGACGTGGGTGCGCGTGAGGTGCACCGGGGCGGCCGGCCGATCAGTCTGACCGCTCTGGAGTTCGATCTGTTGCGCTATTTCGCCGAACGCCCGCGTCGGGTGTGCAGCCGCGCGCAGCTGCTCGCCGCGGTGTGGGGGATCGACTTCGACCCGGGCAGCAACGTGGTGGACGTGTACGTCGGGTACCTGCGGGCCAAGCTGGAGGTTGACGGGCAGCCGCGGTTGCTGCACACGGTGCGCGGGGTCGGCTACGTGCTCCGCCCACCCGAGCCCGGCCCCGGGGATTCGGAGTAGCGCATGTCCATCCGCACCCGGATCACGCTGTTCGGCCTGGCCGTCGTCACGGTCGCGGTGACCCTGTTCTGCCTGCTGGTGTATGGGCTGATCTCCAAAGGGGTCGGCGAGGATCGGGACGAGGCGCTCGCGGTCCGGGCCACCGACGCGGTGGCGGCCCTGGCCGATGCGCAGCCGTCCGCGCTGGAGGTAGGTCCGGATCCGCTGCCGGTGGCGCCGATCGACCCGGGGATCTCGACGGATCCGTTCCTGATCGTGCTCGACGCCGACGGTCGCGTGATCAGTAGTACCGGCGCGGTGGCCGGGCAGCCGCCGGTGATCCCGGCCTCGGTGCTGGCCGCCGCCGACGCGGGCAGCGCCACCGCGACGGTTCGGGCGGGGACCGCGCAGCGGCCCGGTCCGCCGCTGCGGGTGAACGTCCGGCCGTGGCAGCGTCCCGACCTTGAGCGGTCCGGCTATGTGGTGGCGGCGCAGAGCACGACCCGGGTCTACCTCGATCGGCTCGGCATCGGAGTCTTCCTCGCCATTGCCGGGGTTGTGGCCGTGCTGGCCGCCGCGGTCGCAATCTGGATCGTGCTCGGCCGGGCCCTGCGGCCGCTGCGGCGGATGGCCGCGATCGCCGACGAGATCGGGCGCTCCCAGGACCTGAACCGACGGTTGCCCGACCTGCGCTCCCGCGATTCGCTGGGCGGGCTGTCCAGCAGCTTCAACGGCATGCTCGACCGGCTGGCCGCGGCGCACCAGCAGCTGGCCACCGCGCTGGCCGCTCAGCTGCGGTTCACCGCCGATGCCTCGCATGAGCTGCGGACGCCGCTGACCACGATCCGCAACAACGCCGGATTCCTGCTCCGCCACGACGACGCACACGAGCACGATCGGGACGCTGCGCTGCGCGACATCGCGGGCGAGAGCGAGCGGATGAGCCGGCTGGTGGACAACCTGCTCACGCTGGCTCGGGCCGATGCCGGTCAGCAGCTGCGCCTGGATCCGATCGACCTCGGCGGGCTGGCCGAGGCGGTGACCAGGCAGGCCGAGGCCCTGCACCCGGACCGGCAGATTCGGTACGCGCGCACGCCGACCGCGGCGATCGCCGGCGACGAGGACGCGCTACGCCAACTGTTGTGGATCCTGGTGGACAACGCGGTCAAGCACACCGCGGCCGGCGGCACGGTCTGGGTAACCGTGACCCAGCGCGGCCACAGCGCCCAGCTGAACGTCGCCGACGACGGTTGCGGCATCCCGGCCGGGGCCGAACAGCGGATCTTCGATCGGTTCTACCGGGCGGACGAGGCCCGCTCGCCCGGTGGTGCCGGGCTCGGCCTGGCGATTGCCCGCTGGATCGCGGAGCAGCACGACGGCCACATCCTGGCCGCAAACAATGACCGGGGCGGCGCGACGTTCGTGGCCGAGCTCCCGGCGGCCGCGGAACCTGCGGCCGGCTCCGAGCCGCCGGCCGCTGCCGACCGGTCCGCCG
>JAKEEW010000644.1 GCA_022616375.1 Sporichthyaceae bacterium | reverse complement strand
CGGTTCAACCGCTACCTGCACAACCGCGGGATCAAGGACACCAGTCAGCAGCGGGTCTGGGCGTTCCTCGGCGACGGCGAGATGGACGAGCCCGAGTCGCTCGGCGCGATCGGCCTGGCCGCCCGCGAGGAGCTGGACAACCTCACGTTCGTGATCAACTGCAACCTGCAGCGGCTGGACGGCCCGGTCCGCGGCAACGGCAAGATCATCCAGGAGCTGGAGTCGTTCTTCCGCGGCGCCGGCTGGAACGTGATCAAGGTGGTCTGGGGCCGGGACTGGGACCCGCTGCTGGCCAAGGACGTCGACGGCGTGCTGGTGAACAAGATGAACACCACGCCGGACGGGCAGTTCCAGACCTACGCGGTGGAGAACGGCGCCTACATCAGGGAGAAGTTCTTCGGCGACGACCCCCGGCTGCGCAAGATCGTAGAGTCGCTCGGCGACGACGACCTGCAACGGCTGTCCCGCGGCGGGCACGACTACCGCAAGGTTTTCGCCGCGTTCAAAGCCGCGACCGAGCACGTCGGCCAGCCCACCGTCATCCTGGCCAAGACCATCAAGGGCTGGACGCTGAAGAGCTTCGAGGCGCGCAACGCCACCCACCAGATGAAGAAGCTCACCAAGACCGACCTCAAGGAGTTCCGGGATCGGCTGTACCTGCCGATTACCGACGCCGAGCTCGAGGCCGACCTGCCGCCGTACTACCACCCGGGCGAGGACTCCGACGAGATCCAGTACATGCTCGAGCGGCGCCGCCAGCTCGGCGGGTTCGTGCCGGAGCGGCGGGTCACGGCCAAGCCGCTGAAGCTGCCGGGTGAGCCGACCTACGCCGAGCTCAAGAAGGGCTCGGGCCGGCAGAAGATCGCCACCACGATGGCGTTCGTCCGGCTGCTCAAGGACCTGATGCGGGACAAGGAGATCGGCAAGCGGTTCGTGCCGATCATCCCGGACGAGGCCCGCACGTTCGGGATGGACTCGCTGTTCCCGACCGCGAAGATCTACTCGCCGTGGGGGCAGCGGTACGAGGCGGTCGACCGGGAGCTGCTGCTGTCCTACAAGGAGTCCGAGACCGGGCAGCTGCTGCACGAAGGGATCAGCGAGGCCGGCGCGATGGGCTCGGTGATCGCGGCCGGGTCCTGCTACGCCACTCACGGCGAGCCGATGATCCCGATCTACATCTTCTATTCGATGTTCGGCTTCCAGCGCACCGGCGACTCGATCTGGGCCTACGCCGACCAGCTCGGGCGCGGGTTCCTGCTCGGCGCGACCGCGGGCCGCACCACGCTCAACGGCGAGGGCCTGCAGCACGAGGACGGCCACTCGATCCTGCTGGCCGCGACCAACCCGGCGTGTGTGAGCTACGACCCGTCCTGGGGATACGAGCTGTCCTACATCGTGGCCGACGCGTTGCGCCGGATGTACGGCTCCAGCGACGAGCACCCGCACGGCGAGGACATCTTCTACTACCTCACCGTCTACAACGAGCCGTACCTGCAGCCAGCCGAACCGGAGAACCTCGACGTGCCGGGGCTGCTGCAGGGGCTGTATCGCTACCAGGTCGCCCCGGACGGGGCAGCGGACCGCCCGCGGGCGCAGATCCTTGCCTCCGGGCCGGCGATGCAGTGGGCGCTGGACGCGCAGCGGATGCTCGCCGAGGACTGGGGCGTGGCCGCCGACGTCTGGTCGGCGACCTCCTGGACCGAGCTGCGCCGCGAGGCGCTGGCTGCGGACAAGCACAACTTGCTGCATCCGGGCGAGCCGCCCAAGGTGCCGTACATCACTCGCACGCTGCTCAACGCACCAGGTCCGGTGCTCGCGGTGAGCGACTGGATGCGTGCGGTGCCCGACCAGATCGCGCAGTGGGTGCCCGGTGACTACACCTCGCTGGGCACCGACGGGTTCGGCCGGTCGGACACCCGGGGCGCGCTGCGGCGTTTCTTCCACGTGGACGCGCACTCGATCACCGCAGCCGTGCTGCAGGAGCTGGCGCGGCTCGGCGAGGTGAGCGGGGAGATCGCGCGGGACGCGGTGGACAAGTACCAGCTGCTCGATGTCACCGCGGCACCGCGAGGTGAGACCGGCGGCGACAGCTAACGCTCACTTTCATGATCAGGGACCCTGGTATCCGGTTTTCGGACGCCAGGGTCCCTGATCATGGCTGGACCGGCCCGCCGGGGGTTGGTCGGTCGATGGAACCAGCTGGTGGCCCGCTAACGTCGGACCGGAGGGTGATGCGACATGTTCACCGATCGGACCCTGCCCTTGCCCGCGGCGATCGCGCTGACCGGCGCGCTGGCCGCCGTCCTGCTGGTCACGGCCTGCGGATCCGTGGAGTCCGGCTCCGACGGTGCGGCCAGCTCGCCACCGCCCCCCGGTAGCACCACGCCGAGCCCGGTCCGGCCGATCGAGACCACCCCGACCCCGATCGATCCGACCGACCTGCCCAGTCCGACCGGCACCGGAGCGGAGGTGACCGTTCGCGGCACGGTTGCCCAGGGTGTCGAAGCCGGCTGCCTGGTGCTGTCCGGCTACCAGCTCGTGATCAACGACGCGGAGCTGCAGCAGAGCCTGCGTCCCGGCACCGAGGTCGAGGTCACCGGCCGGCCCAGCCCGGGGATGATGACGATTTGCCAGCAGGGCATCCCGCTCGTGGTCACCGCGGTCCGCCCGCTCTGAGTCGCTGCGGGTAGGCGGTTAGTCGGCGACCCAGGCGTAGCGGGCGTCCGGGGTGCGCTCCTCGTTGCGGCTGCCGTCGGTGAGCTCGGCCAGCACGAAGCCGTGCCTCAGGTAGAACGCTCTGGCTCGCTCGTTGCGCTGGAACACCCAGAGCTCGAGCCGGTCGTGGCCAGCTCGGGCCGCCTTCAACAGCGCGGACCCGACCCCGCGGCCCTGCCAGTTCGGATGCACGTAGATGTGCCCGAGCAGATCGCCGAGGACCGCGCAGAAGCCGACCGGCCCGCCGGCGGTGTCGGCCACCCAGACCTGGTGCCGGCCGAGCACGTTGTCGGCCATCCAGCGGGAGTCCTCCTCGGCGCTGTGCAGCACCGGCAGCCACGGCATCGCCGCGGCGCGGGACCGGTGGAATACCTCGACCAGAGCGGGACCGTCGGCGGCCCGGCCGGCTCGGATCACGAAGCCGTCCGGGTCTGCGGGCTGGGTCGGGTCGCTCATCGGGATGGCGCGTGGTTCGGATCGGCTCATCGGTTCGCCGGGACCGGTTCGGTCAGGGCTTCCCAGAGGTAGGACGGCCGGCCGGCCGCTTCGAGCTTGAGCCGGACCCGCTCGACGGTGCGCTGGGTCGGACCGTTGAGCACCAGCGCGGGCCAGCCGATGACCACGGCCACCAGGTAGGGCGCCGGATTGCCGGACAGCATGGATAGCACGACACCGGCGAGCAGGCCGGCCTCGGCGGTCGCGAAGCCGACCAGGAGCCGCCGGCGCAGCTCATCGAGTGACTGGACGGCAATCGTGGCCGGATCCACGGCGGATTCCGACGAATCCAGCAGTAGTGGCTTACCGGCGAGGAGCAGGGACCGGGCCGCGAGCGCCGCCAGGGCGGCCAGCACCGCCGCCGCTACAACCAGCGTGGTGGACACCGGCTCCCCAGTCATCATGAACGCCAGCACCCCGAGCAGCACCGGCGGAACCAGCCACAGCATGAGGAACAGCTGCCGTAGCTGCGCGAGCTGAGTGCGGGTCCGTAACGAGGCGAGGAAACCCGGATCCCGGGCGGCACCTGGTCCAGTCATGGCCGCGGATTCTGTCACAGGTTCCCGCGCCGAATCTCATACTTGGTCGCGTTCGCCGGAATCCGTCACCGGCTCTGCCGCCTCCCGTGGAGTCAGCACGTAGTCGTGCACCGCCCAGGCCAGCACGGCACCCAGCAGCGGCCCGATCAGCCAGGCCCCCCAGGCGCTCCACTCACCGCCGACCAGCGCCGGCCCGAAGCCGCGAGCCGGGTTGAGCGCACCGCCGGTCAGGGAGCCGATCGCCAGGATTCCGGCAGTGATGGTCAGGCCAATCGCGAACGGATACACCGACTTGGGTGCGAACCGGTCGACCGCGGTCCCGAACACGACCAGGACCAGGAAGAACGTCGCGATCGCCTCCAGCAGGATGCCCTTGCCCACGGTGATCCCGGCACCCTCGGCCAGCTGCGGCGTACCCGCCGCTACTGCCCGCTTCGTGCCGATCCAAGCGATCGCGAGCGCGGCGAGCAGGCCGCCGAACAACTGCGCCAGCCAGTACAGCCCCGCGGTCGCGGTGGAGATCCGGCCACTGAGCAGCAGCCCCAGCGTGATTGCCGGGTTGAAGTGACCGCCGGAGACGTGTCCGAACGCAGCCACCATGACCGCGATGATCAAACCGTGGGCCAGTGCGATCCCGGTGAGGCCGTTCAACGCCGCCGCGTTGAGCGCGAGGATCCCGATGAAGCACAGCGCGAACACGCCGATGCCCTCGGCAACCGCGTCCCTGATCCACTTGTTCACGCCGCGCTCCCCTGGATCGCTGTCTCGATCGAGGGAAGCTACGGCCAGTCGCACCGGCCCGGCGTCCGGCATGCGTGCCGACACGCCGCCGGGTAACCCGAACGGCGGAACCGAATCGCTACCCGCCAGGCGAACTAGAGCTCGCCGAGGATCTGCGTGCGCAGCCTGGCGAACTCCGCGTCGGTGATCAGGCCGTCCCGATGCAACTGGACCAGCGTGCGCAGCCGGGCGGCCGGATCCTCTGGACCGCCGGGCTGCTGGAAGTCCAGCGGTTGGCCAGTTGCCGGCGTCACCGTATGACCGGTCACGGTGGCCTTCGGGCCGGGAGTGCCATCGGCATTGAGCACACCGGCCTCGACCAGCTTCGCGTGGATCAGCTGCTGGGTGGCGGCCGGGTCACTCATGCCGCCGGCGACGATCTTCATGATCTCTTCCCGGAGACCGGGCACGTTGGATGCGTCGATATTGGTCGAGGTGCCCTGCTGGAACACCATGCTGGTGGGGCCGGGCGGGTTCAGACCGCTGGTGACGGTGAAGACGCCCGCCGGGGGAACCGGTCCCGAGCCGGCCGGTGACTGGCGCATCGACTCGGCGAGCTGCTCGGCGTTGGTGCGCGCCGTGCTCCAGCTGTCCGGGACCTCGTCCCACTCGATCCGGATCCGGGTCGGGTCGGCCCGATCGACGGTCACCGGAAGGGTCTGGCCGGCATGCGGCCACTTCCTGGTTTTCGCCATTCCTTGATGCTCGATCGCGGTCGGCGCGATGCCAGTAGCGCTGACGATCCCGTTGAGCGCGAAGTTGGCCGACGTGGCCGAGTCGGGTGGCAGCGTGGACGCGCTGACGTAGAGCGTGCCGCGGACCGGATCCCTCATCCGTTTCGACTTCATCCAGTCGCCTAACAGACCCATGCCCAAAGTGTGCGGCAGCCGGGAGCCGGCGGATAGGCCCGCGGCGAGATCTCAGCGGCTCGGATCGGCGGCGGCAGGCGGGATCTCAGCGG
>JAKEEW010000643.1 GCA_022616375.1 Sporichthyaceae bacterium | reverse complement strand
ACCACGACCACGTCTTGGCCTGCGCCAAGCACGGCCTTGTGTGCGGCGTGGCCGAGGTCGAACGCCTTGCTCGGCGGCTTCGGGTGGGTCTGGTCGTACCGGAACCGGGCCGGGCTGGCGAGCAGCGTCCGGACACCAGAGGCGGAGAGCGCGGACGTGTCGGCGTGGTACTCGTCAGCAGGGATGTCGTACGCGCCCGGTACCGTGATCGGACCGCCGAGCGCCTCGTGCAGCTTGTACGTGGTCATGCCGGGACCTGCTCTCGTTCGTCGGCCCAGATGTCCAGCTCTTCAGGTGTCGACCATGGCGACCGCAAGATGAGTCCCATGTCGTGCAGGGCCTGGTCCCGTTCGGCTTTCCAGTCGAGCTCGGCCAGGCGTAGGTGTGCGTACCGGCCTGCGCCGGCGGCGTGCTGGTAGTCGTCGACGTCGGAGTCGAAGTCGGGTATCGGCAGGTCCTGCGTCGGTTCCCGCAGCGCGTGCACGGCGGCCACCCTGGCGGCGATGCGGGTCTCGAAGTCGGCCTGCCAAGACGACAGCACCGATGGGGGAAGGCCGGGCCGGTGCCGGCCGCGGTAGTTGTCGGCGGTGGCCAGCATCCAGCCCAGGGTGAGGGCGAGTGTGGCGACGCCGGCCGTGTAGGCGATCAGCAGCGGGATCATGACGTTCTCCCTTCCGGGTCGGTGCCGACGGCCCACAGCTCCTGGAGCCGTTGCGCTAGTTCCGGTTCGGCGGCGATGAGGCTGGCGGCGGCCAGGTCCACATCACGGGGGTTGTGGGTCCACGACGGGAGCCGCCGCGGCAGCTTGGGCCGGTGCGGGATGGGCGGGTGTTCAGCTGCCGCCTGATCCCACGCGTGACGGCCAGGCACCCGGTGGGCTGGGCGCCGGCCGATCGCCGCCCGCATGCCGGCCCTGTACTTTCGCCAATACGCTCGCCACGCGAACCAGCCGGTCAAGCCCCAGCCGGCGGCGAGCAGGCACAACGGCACCACAATCTCCGGCCTCATGACGCACCGTCGATCAGCGCGCTCTGACTTAGCCGAGTCCTCAGCGCCATGTCCAGGTACGTAGCTGACAGGTCGATGCCGACGAATCGTCGTCCGTGCCTGCCCGCGACCATGCCAGTGGTGCCTGAGCCACAGAAAGGGTCAAGCACTGTGCCGCCCGGTT
>JAKEEW010000642.1 GCA_022616375.1 Sporichthyaceae bacterium | reverse complement strand
TGACCCGAGAAGGAGGGTCTGATCATGACCGAACTCCAGCGTGGCACCGACCGGCTCGGCCGGCGGGCCAAGCGGTTCCTGTCGCCGTCGCAGAAGTACGAGATCTGGCTGCAGCTCGTCCGCGGCGAGACGACCATCTCGGAGGCCGCCGACCAGGTCGGGGTCGACCGCTCGACGATCATGCGGCTGCGGCAGGTCGCCAAGGACGGGGCGCTTGGCGCGCTGGCCGAGTCTCGGCCGGGGTGCAGCAGGCCAAGCGGGACCTGGAACTGGAGGCGGCCAGGGCGGAGGCGGCCCGGCTGGGCGAGGCGCTCAAGGAGATGGCCGTCAAGCTCATGCTCATCGAGGGAAAAGGGCGTTGGGGCTGAGTGGCCGGGTCCCGACTCGAGTCGATCAGGCCACCAAGATCAGGCCACCAAGATCAGGCCACCAAGACCGGGCTGTTGGACCTGCTCGGCCAGGCCGCTGGGCAGGGCTGGACGGTGCGGGCCTGCTGCCGCGTGCTCCAGGTCAGCGAGCTGCGGATCTACCGGTGGCGTGGCCGCCGCGCCGCCGGGGCGGGCAAGCTCGCCGACCGGCCGCCGGGTGGCCGCCGGGTGGCAGCCCGATGCATGGCCTGCTCGACTGGGAGGCCGCCGAGATCGTGCGGCTGTTCGACGAGTGGGCCGAGGTCGATCGCTCCACCGCAAGCTCGCCCACCGTGGCTCCTACCTGGAGCGGGTGTGGGTCTCGCCGGCCAGCGTGCGCCGCGTGCTGGCTCGTGAGGCCTCCGGCCGCGGCCCTGCCGCGGCCGGGTCGCAGCGTGCGCCAGCCGTTCCCCGACTGGGTCACCTCCCAGCCTGGGTCGATCTGGATCGACGACACGACGCATGTCACCAGGGCAGGCGTGGCCGCCACCGTGATCGAGGAGCTGGTGTCGCGCAAGTGGCTCCCCGAGATCGTCGCGGCGGAGGAGACCTCCACCCAGCTCCAGGTGGTCTTCACCCAGGCGCTGGAACGCGAGGGCCTGCTGGAGCTGGTCGGCGCCCGCCAGGACGGCCTGGTCGACACAGGCGTGGACGACCCGTCCCGGCCGGTGCTGCTGGCCTTGAGCGACAACGGCCCGCAGATGACCTCGGGCACCCTCCCGCGAGTTCATGGCCCTGTGGGCCATCCACCAGCACTTCGGCCGCCCCGGCACCCCACCGACCAGGCCTGGATCGAGTCGCTGTTTGGCCACCTCAAGGCCGAATGGCCCCACCTGCTGGCCATCGG
>JAKEEW010000641.1 GCA_022616375.1 Sporichthyaceae bacterium | reverse complement strand
CCGGCGGTGGCCTTGGCGGGGTGCAGGTCGCTGCCGCGCAGCGAGCGGCACACCGTGTAGGTGGCCAGGCCGACCACCAGCGGGCCGAGCACGAAGCCCCACTGCAGCAGCCGGGTGATCGCCTCCACCGGGATGTCCAGCAGCACCGACAGGATGTCGTTGCCGCCTTCCAGGAACATCACGAAGAACACCGTCAGCCCGGCCATGCCGATCGCGCTGCGCAGCGGCGCGTCGCGGGGCCGGTCCAGCAGGTGGTGCTCGGCGCGGTCGCGGGTGAAGCGCCGCTCGATCCACGGCCACAGGGTGAGGGCGCCAAACAGCACCCCCGGCAAGAGGATGCCCGGCCAGAACAGCTCCGAGACGGTGTAGCCGAAGACGTTGAAGCTCCACGGCGGCCCCAGCCGCAGCCCGCCGTCGAGAAAGCCGATGTACCAGTCGGGCTGTGCCGGGGAGGTGACGTTGCCGGGGTCGTAGGGGCCGTACTGCCAGATCGGGTTGATCTGTGCGACGCCGCCGAGCCCGGCGCAGACCGCGGCGACCAGCAGCAGCAGGCTGATCGACTTGAAGGTCTGCTGCGGCCACAGCCGCTTGCCGACGACGTTGCGCTCGGTGCGGCCCGGACCGGGGTACTGGGTGTGCTTTTGCAGCACCAGGATGGCGACGTGGACGGCGACCAGGCCGATCAGCAGGGCGGGCAGCAGCATCACGTGCAGCACGAAGAACCGCGGGATCATGTCGGGGCTGGGGAACTCGCCGCCGAAGAACAGGAACGCGATCCAGGTGCCGACGACCGGGATGCCGAGCGCGCCCGAGTAGATGATCCGCAGGCCCACGCCCGACAGCAGGTCGTCGGGCAGGGAGTAGCCGGTGAGTCCCTCGCCGATGGCCAGCAGCAGCAGCACCACCCCGATGACCCAGTTCAGCTCGCGGGGACGCCGGAACGCCCCGGTGAAGAAGATGCGGCACAGGTGGATCACGATCGCGGCCACGAAGATCAGCGCGGCCCAGTGGTGGGTCTGGCGCATCAGCAGCCCGGCGCGGACCTCGAAGGAGATGCGCAGCACCGAGTTGAAGGCGTCGCTGACCACTTGGCCCCGCAGCGGCGCGTAGGGGCCGCTGTAGACGGCCTCGCCGTGGGTGTCGGGGGCGAAGAAGAAGGTCAGGAAGGTCCCGGTGAACACAAGCACGACCAGGCAGAACAGGGCGATCTCGCCGAGCATGAACGACCAGTGGTCGGGGAAGACCTTGCGCAGCGCGGTCCGCGCGATGCTGGCGGTCCCAAGCCGCTCGTCCACCCACTTCTGGGTGCGGTCGAAGCGGTCGGCGAGGCCCTGCTCGAAGCGGCTCTCACCGCGGCCACCGGGGCCGCCGGCGTCGGCTCGCCGCCCCCGCTGGTGTGGTTCGCGCGGGCTCGGTCGTGGCAGTCTCATCACTTGCTCCGGTCCCAGAACGCCGGCCCGACCGGCTCGAAGAAGTCGCCTTCGGCGGCCAGGTGGCCCTCGTTGTCGATGCGAAGCGGCAGTTGCGGCAGCGGCCGGGCGGCCGGGCCGAAGAACGGCTTGGCGCTGTCGAGCACGTC
Organism: Sporichthyaceae bacterium; assembly: GCA_022616375.1. Lineage (GTDB taxonomy): Bacteria > Actinomycetota > Actinomycetes > JAKEEW01 > JAKEEW01 > JAKEEW01. Next base: position 1,026 of record JAKEEW010000641.1, on the reverse strand, counting down.
GAACTGCGACTGGTGGCAGGGGCAGAACAGCGAGCGTCCGTTGGTCTGCTGCTCGACCCGGTACAGCCCGATCGGGCAGCCGGCGTGGGTGCAGAGTTTGGAGTAGCAGACGTAGGAGCCCTCCGGGACCGCCGCCATCCGCTCCGGCGGGAGCCGCAGCAGCCCCCGGGGGACCCGGATGAGCAGCGCCTGGGAGTCGGCCCTGCCGACCGCGCCCTCCGGGTAGACGGTGACGAAGCCGTCCTCTGGGACCGAGTCGAGGGTGAGCAGGCGCCCCTCTTCGTCGACCACCCGCCGGCCGCTGTGCCACGCGGTCCGTTTGAGGGTGTCGCCGGGCGCGGGGCCGAGCGAGATCAGCGGCAGCAGCAGCGCCAGCCCGAGCGCGCCGCCCGCGCCGGCGAGCAGGCCCAGCAGCATGCCGCGCCGCCTGATCGCGGGGCCGACCTCCTCGCCGAGCGCCTCCTCGAACGCCTGGCGGGCCTCCGGGCCCGACGACAGCTCGTGGCGGTCCTCGATCGCCTCGCGGGCGTCGAGCAGGTGGTGGGCCCACAGCCCGATGCCGATCCCGAGCGCGCCGAGGGCGATGGCGAACAGGATGCCCTCCACCTGGGTCTGCCCACCGGAGAAGTAGACGACGAACAGGCCGATCCCGGCGAGCATCGACAGGGTGAAGAACCGCGCGGCGAGCCGCTGCGCACCGCGCTGCTCCTCGGTGGGCTCCACCCCCGACCGTTCGCCGCCCGCCACCTCGACGCCGGCGCCGCGGTCCCTGTCGCTGTCCTCGCTGTCCACGCTGTCGGCTCTCCCGTCTGCGCGTTCTCGTTGCCGTTCTCGTTGCCTGGGTGTGGTCGTCCGCTCGGTTGGGTCGGGTCACGTCCTGCCGGTCAGCCAGCGCACCGCCAGGACCAGCAAGCCGAGCCCGACGACCCAGGCGACGAAGCCCTCGGGGACGGGGCCCTTGCCGCCGATCGGCAGGCCACCGCGGTTGTAGGGCCGGGTGTTGAGGCTCTGGACGTAGGCGGCGAT
>JAKEEW010000640.1 GCA_022616375.1 Sporichthyaceae bacterium | reverse complement strand
GGGTTCTACCCGGTCCGCTCCAACCGCGGCATCGACCAGCTGGCCTGGCGACGCCGCCGCCGGCTGGTGGACCCGCAGTACCGCCACGGGATCAGCTGCGCGGCCGGCGGCCGGCTGTGCCTGCTGGACCTGCAGCAGGCCCGCTCCACCGCCGAGGCCTACGCGTCGCAGCGCTGGCATCAATGGGACCACGCCGTGCAGGCACCCGCCCCGCCGTCGGATGGCCGGCCTACCTGGACCGGCACCGGTCCGACCCGCAGCGACTGAGCCTGGACCAGGCCACCACCGAGTTCCGCCGCCAGCCCCGCGTGCTGGCCATGCTCGCCAACAACGCCGATCCCGATCGGCTATTCGACCTCGACCCGTACGAGATCGAGGTGTACCAGGCCGGGCGTAGCGCCTACGTGACAAAGCACGGCCTGGCCGCAATGGTCGGAGACGCCATGGTCACCGTCACCGGAGACTGGCTGCAGCCGGCCTCACCGGAGCTGGCGGACGTGCTGGCCTACCAACGCCACGCCACCGGACAGCTGTTCCGGCTTGGCCGCCGCGACCAGCTGATCGCCCTCACCGCGCCAGCCGCCGCGTAGACACTGCCGGCCGCACACCCCAGCCCGGCCCACACACCGATGGGACAAACCCGCCATGACCGAACACCTGTGGTTCCGCCTCGACGAGGTCCTGCCCCTGGCCGAACACGCCGCCGTGGCCACTCACTATCAGCGCACCCGGGCGCAGGCGCTGGCGGGCGCCGCCGACGGCCCCGCGCTGACCTTCATCAGCGACCATGCCGGCGATCACCTGCAATCCAACGGGCTGCCCGGCTGGCACAACCAGAACGGACACCCGCACCAGGTCACCGCGCGGCGCTGGCGCCGATACGGGCAGCACCCCGACGGTGTCTACCACCCGCCGAGCACTGCCTGCGCCGGTGAGCTTGCCCACGGCTACCTGCCGCTGACCAACCCCGACGCCACTCACCACGACCAGCCGATCCAGGTGCTGCGCCGGCTCGCATCCGCCCGCGGTCACTGGCTGCGACTGGGCGGCCAGACCGGCCGCACCAGC
>JAKEEW010000639.1 GCA_022616375.1 Sporichthyaceae bacterium | reverse complement strand
CCCTGACCGCCGCCATCTGGCACAACTGGCACACCGGCCAGCCAGTCATGCGATCCCTCGTCGCGTATGACCACTGACCCCTTGGAATAGATCGTCTAGGTCGTTGACCGGGAGTTCCAATCGGAACCGCTGCTTGACCTGCGGTCTGCGCGGGTTGGTTGCTGAGCCGGCGAGCGCGCTTCTGCCCGGCACGTCGGGTCCTGGCCACTGCCGAAGCGTTGACCCGCGCACAGCCATCCGGGTAACTTCCAATCAAGCTACGCAGCTTTCGTGGGAATTACCAACACGGACTGCGGGTCGGGGCGACCCGGAGGTGGTGACACGTGCACAGCGACCAGCGGCGGCCACTGTGGATCTGGACCGACACGGCGGCGACCTGCAACCTGGCGTGCAAGGTTTGCTACACGATCCCGATGCAGTCCGCCTCGTTGATGAGCCTGGACATCTTCGACAAGCTGGTCGCCCGGTTGCGGCAGACCTCGCCGGCGACCCAGATCGTCGAGATGAAGCTCAACTGGCGCGGTGAGCCGACTAGCAACCCGCGGCTGGCCGAGATGCTCGGCCGGCTCAATGGCTGTGGTTGGCGGGTGCTCTGGCACACCAACGCGACGCTGTTACATCCGAAACGGGCCGCCGCCATTGTCGAAGCCAACCCGGACCAGCACATCTACCTGTCGCTCGACGGCGGGACCGCAGCCTCGTTCGAGGATAATCGCGGCGCTGGCATGTGGGAGAAAGCACTGCGCGGCACCGAGGCGCTGCTGGCCGCGCGCGGCAACCGGCCCGGCCCCACGATCGGCATCTACCAGCTGGATCTCGGTGTGCCGCCGGAGTCGTACGACCCGCGCTTCCTCGAGCTGATCGGCCGAGTGGACAACTACGTCGTGGAGAAGCCGGTCGACTTGGACGGTGCCGAGTTCGACGAGGTCCGACCGAACGCGCCGATCCCGCGCGGGCCGTGTTTCTGGCTGGGCAACGTGCTGGCGATCGACACGCACGGGCAGGCCTGGACCTGCCTGCTTCGCAACGGCACCAAGCTGGGCTCGATTCTCACCGAGAGCGTCGACGACCTGCTTGACAGGGCCGCCGAGCTGCGGAGCAGAGTAGAGCAGCGGTCCCGGTCCACGGTGCCCGGATGCGCGAGCTGCCGGAAGAAGGAGGGCAGGGCATACGACTACCAGCCAGCCCTGGTGTCATGAATGACGCAAGCGCCGTCACAGTCCACGACTTAACGAAGCGGTTCTACCTCCGCGAGCGCGGCTCCCGCCGCGGCTTGTTTGGTCGTCGCGTCACCAGCAAGCGTGCGATCGTCGCGCTCGATGGCGTCACGCTCGCCCTGCAGCGCGGTGAGTCGGTCGGGCTGCTCGGACCGAACGGTGCGGGTAAGTCCACTCTGATCAAGGTCATGACCGGCCTGCTGATCCCGGACGCCGGCACGGTCCGGGTGCTCGGCCGTGATCCGCACCGCGAGCAAGTCGCAACGGCCGCACACATCGGCATCACGTTCGGGCACCGGACCCAGCTGTGGTGGGAGCTACCGGCCCGGTCGTCGCTGGACATCTTGCGCGCTATCTACGAGCTGCCCGACCCGGTATTCCGGCGCCGGCTCAGGACACTCGACGCTGCGCTCGAGCTGTCCAGCTTCTGGGACACCCCGGTGCGGTTGCTCTCCCTTGGCCAGCGGGTTCGCTGCGACCTGGCCGCCGCGATCCTGCACGAGCCGGCGATCTTGTTCCTGGACGAGGCGACCGCGGGCCTGGACATCATCGCCAAGGACCAGGTCCGCGCACTGCTCGGCGAGCTCAGCCGGTCCGGCGACCACCTGATCCTGCTGACCTCGCACGACCTGGCCGACGTCGAGGCGTTGTCGCGCCGGCTGGTGGTCATCGACCACGGCCGTGTCGTGTTCGACGGGGCGACCGCCGCCATCGCCGAGCTCAGTCACGGGCGCCGGGCGGTGACGGTTCGGTTCGCCCGGCCGGTGCCCGAACCCGAGCTACAGACTGCGAGGCTCTCGTACGCGGCCGGGCTGACCGCCACGTTCACCCCGTTACCCGAGCGGCTCGAGCAAGACGTGGTCGCCGAGCTGCTAGCCAGCTACCCGGTGCAGTCGATAAGCCTGGATGACGTCGGGATCGAGGGCGTGTTGCGCAGCCTCTACCTGCGTCGCGGTCCGGTGCCCGCCCCCGCGCAGCCGGTGGCCAGCACGGACCGGACCGGGTGAGGGCGATCGAGTCGGCGCTCCGGCTTGCCCCGGTCGCCGGCATCGTGCCGACCATCGAGTGGCGGTTCCGATCGCGGCTGGTCGCCTCCGGCCTGCTCGTCGGCACCCAGGTGTTGCTGTACGTGGTCCTCTGGCGCGCGCTGTATGCCGACGTCGACACCGTCGCCGGGTTACGGGTCGAGCAGGCAGTGTCGTACTCGGTGCTGGCCACCCTGATCGGCACCACCCGGGTGCTGACCGGCGGTATGACCAGCGAGTCGATGCCGTCCCGGCTGCGCGACGGCTCCATCCTGTTCTGGTTCACCCGGCCGCTGAGCCCGCGCCGGTACTGCTTCTGGCGTGGCCTCGGCGAGGCGCTGTACTGCGCTGCCTGGCTGGTGGCCGGGGTTGCGATCGCGGCCGCCTGCGGGGTGGTGTCGGCACCGCCCGGCGGCCGGGTGGCCGCGGTCTTCGCCCTGAGCTTCCTCCTCGGCCAGGCGCTCCTCTACTACCTCGGGCAGCTGATCGAGCTTGCCGCGTTCTGGACGGTCACCACCTACAGCGTGACCAGGCTCTACACGTTCGCCTATGTGTTGTTGTCCGGGGCGCTGATCCCGGTCTGGTTCTTCCCCGACTGGCTGCGCATCGCCTCCGGCTGGTTGCCGTTTGCCGCGGCGATCAATACGCCGGTCTCCATCTACGTCGGCCGGCTGGCCGCCGGCTGGGGCCCGCTTGCCGTGCAGGCGCTGTGGTGCGTCGTGCTGGCCGGGCTCGCCCGGCTGGTCTGGCGCCGAGCCGCCCGGCGGTTGCAGGTGTTCGGCGGATGAGCGCGGCGGTGCAGAGCACGATCGCGGCGCCGAGCCGGCGGTTGCTGCGCAACTGGCGAGCCACCCGGGTGATGGTGGCCGCGACGCTGCGTGGCGAGCTGGCCGACCGGTGGGACTGGATGATCGGGATCCTCAACGGGATCACCTACCAGGTCACGATCCTGCTGTTCGCGACCGTGGTACTGGTGCGCTTCCCGCCACTGGCCGGCTGGACGGTGGGCGAGATCCTGCTGATCGCGAGCATCCGGCTGCTCGCGCACGCCGTCTACGTCATCTTCTTCGGCAACGTCTACTTCGTGCCGAACCTGCTCCAGCAGGAGCGCTTCGACACGTTCCGGGTCCGGCCGATGCCGGTGTTCCTCCAGCTGTGCACCCACCGCACCCCGGTCTACCGGCTCAGCGACCTGGCCGTCGCGCTCGGCTCGCTGATCCTGTGCGTGCAGCTGCTCGACCTGTCCTGGACGCTGCCGCGGGTGGTCGGTCTACTGCTTGGCGTGCTCGGTGGGGCGCTGATCGAGCTGGCGCTGGCCCTGCATATCGCCGGGCTGGTGCTGCGGTTCCGGGGCAGCAGCGCGTGGTACTTCCTGCTGGACAGCGCGCTGACCAACTTCGGGAACTACCCGCTGGTCATCCTGCCACAGATCATGCAGGCGATCTTCACGTTCTGCGTACCGCTGGGGTTCGTGGCCTACTACCCGGCCGCGCTGATCCTCGGTCGCTCCGGCGAGGTGCCGTTCTCCCCGGCGCTGGTCTACCTGTCACCGGTGGTGGCGGCGCTCTGGCTCTACTCGGCGGTGCTTGGCTGGCGAGCCGGGCTGCGCGCGCACGCCAGGCACGGCTGATGGGCTCGGTTGGGAGGTGAGGATGGATCCGAGCACGTTCGGCATCGGATTCGACCGCCGCGATCGGGACCGGGTGCTGGCGATGTGGGCCGGCATCCTGGACTCGCAGCGCTGGTCCGAGGGCCCGTTCGTGGCGGAGTTCGAACAGCTGTGGGCGGACTGGAACGGCCTACCCGCGGTCGCGTTCAGCAGCTGGGCGGGAGCGGCGCTGGCCGCGCTCGACTTCATTGGTGTCGCCGGCGAGACCGTGCTGTGCCCGTCGAACACTTACATGGCCAACGTGCTGGCAGTGCAGCGGGCCGGCGGCCGGGTCGCGTTCGTCGACTGCAACCGTACGGACTTGTGCGTGTCGTTCGACCACTTCCGCCGCCGGGCCCAGGAGCTGAAACCGAAGGCGGCCTGGCTGGTCCACGTCGGCGGGCACATCGCGTTCGAGGTGGCACAGATCGCCGACTACTGCCGGCAGCACGGGATCTGGCTGATCGAGGACTGCGCGCATGCGCACGGGGCGCACTGGCACGGGCGGCGAGCCGGCAGCTGGGGCGACATCGGGCTCTACTCGTTCTACGCCACCAAGACCGTCAGCACCGGCGAGGGCGGCATGCTGGTGTCCGATAACCCGGACGTGGTCGGGTTCGCCGCGCGGTATCGCAACTACGGTAAGCCCGACTATGCCGGCGGCGGGCTCAACTACCGGATGAGCGAGTTCACCGCGGCGCTCGGATTGGTGCAGACTCAGCGACTGGAGGAGATCGTGGCGTGGAAGAACGCCCACGCCAGGGAGCACCTGGATCCGAGGTATCCGAACCGGGTCCGGCTGCCGACCGGGATGGTGTCCGGCCTGTACAAATACATCGTGTTCGAGCCGATCCCGGTGTCCACCGGGAAGGTGTACTCCCAGCCTTGCCACCGACTGGCCGGACACGACATCGAGCTGCCGAACACCGACTGGGTGGCGAGCAACCACTGGTGCGTGCCGCTGTACTACCGGCCATGCACGTCGTAGTCACCGGTGGGCTAACCGGTGGGCACGTGCTGCCTGGCGTGTCGGTGGCGCTCGCGCTCACCGCCCGCGGCCACCGGGTGACCTACCTCGGCGCCCAGGACCAGCTCGAGCAGCGGGTATGCCAGGACTACGGGGTCCCGTTCGTCGGTCTGCCGTTCCGGCGGCACGGACGGTTGCGGCGCGCCCACGCCAGGACCGTCGGCGTCGTGGCGGCCACCCGGGCGCTGCGCGCGCTGGCGCCGGCGGTGGTGTTTTCCAAGGGCTCCGACGTGTCCATCCCGATCGTGCTCGCGGCCAGCCGGCTGCACGTGCCGGTCGTCGCGCACGAGTCCGATCGGGTGCCCGGCTCGGAGACCCTGTTCCTGGCTGCGCGCTGTGCGATGGTCTGCCTCGGCGACGGCGCGGCCGGCCGCCACTTCGACCGGCCGACCACGGTCACCGGTAACATCACCCGGCCGAACTTCGGGGCCGGCAGCCCGGCCGAGTTCGGCCGCCTGTTCGGGCCGCCGGCCGGCAAGCCGGTGGTGTTCGTGACGGGCGGGTCGCAGGGCTCGGTCAGCGTCAACGAGCTGGTCTATCCGATCCTGCCGGTCCTGACCGAGCGGTACTCGGTGGTGCACCAGTGCGGACCGGGCAAGCTGGTGCCGCAACGGGCGAGCGACTACCGTCAGATCGAGTTCATCGGTGACGAGATCAAGCATGTGTACGCGGCCAGCAGTGTCGTCGTCGCCCGGGCCGGCGCGACCTCGATCGCGGAGATCTGCCAGTACCGGGTTCCGGCCATCCTGATACCGCTGCCCTGGGCCGAGGGCGATCACCAGCAGCAGAACGCGCTTGTCCTGCGGGACCACGGGGTCGGCCGAATCCTGCACCAGCGGGACGCGACCCCGGCCGGCCTGCTGGCGCTAGTTGACGAGATGGTGGCTGACCGGGCCCGGT
>JAKEEW010000010.1 GCA_022616375.1 Sporichthyaceae bacterium | reverse complement strand
GTGTCCAGATCGGTGTGCACAGCGGCCTCCACGGTCGATGTTGCTTAGCAACACCGATCATGGACACCCTTCCTCATCGCACCAACGCGACACGCAGCCCTTGGAATAGATCGTTTAGGCCGATGTTGGCCGCTACCCGCTGTTGCGCGAAGGCGGCGTGCCTGACCGCAGCCGGCGTGATCGCGGCCAGCAGGGCCGACTGCATGGTCAGCCACGTGCCCCCGCCGGTCCCTGCCAGCGCTGCCACGCCGAACGCTTGCCACGGCTGCCGGATGAGCGGATACAGCCCGAACGCGACCGCCGAGGACACCAGGCCACCGATCATCGTCGCCCGCGCACCCCGGCGATCGGCCACGCTACCGGCGACCAGAGCCGAGACCAGTGCGAACCCCGCACTGGTGGCCGCCACCAGGCCGGCCAGCCACAGCGGGATGCCTCGCACGTTGTGCAGGTAGAGCACCACGAACGGGTTGGCCGCGCCGTTGCCGAACGCGTTGAGAACCAGCCCGGCCTGCAGGATGTAGACCCCACGCGGCAGGTGGTACCGGAGACTGCGCAGATAGCTGCCCACCGATCCCACTCGGCGCCTCCAAGTTGATGCAACTGTGGTTTCGTATTGTAACCACGGTTGCATCAACGCACAGGGCCCATCACCAACCTTGACCCAACTTCCGCACTGGATCAGGAAGGGAGCCGCAGGCAGGCGATTCCGCCGCTCACCGCACGCTAGGTGTGGGCCGCAGCGGACTCCGGCTAGCGTGGGCTGTTCGGCCACGGCGGGCGATGGAAATCAGCCGTAGTCCTCGTTCAGCGCGTGGGTTTCCAGGCGTGGGTCGTCGGTCGGCACGTCGGTCAGCGAGCTGATAATGGCCAGGACATCAGGCAGCGGATGGCCCCGGATCTCCGCTTGGACAACTACGCCGGGTGCCAACTCGTAGGCCAGGAACCTCGGGGACGCGCCTCCCTCATCATCCTGGAGGATCAGTGTCCGGCCGCTGAGTCGTGTCACCTCGCCGAAGGGTCCCGGACTGGTGGAGGCGAGCAGGGGCACCGGGTCGTCGCGGTAGGTCTTGCTGACCTGCAAGCTGAGCGGGCCGCCGGGTCCGTTGAGGTCGACGTACCAGGCCAGGCTGCGCGAGTCGGTCAGGTAGGGCGGTCCGGTTCGTTGGTGCAGCACGGACAGCTGGCTGGTCGGGTCGGCTGGCTCCCACCGGACCTGGTCACCCTCGGTGCTTACGGCGTCCAGCACGGTGTTGGCCTCGTTGAGCGGGTAACCCCACGTCTCCGCCATCCAGGTGTGGCCAGACTGGTCGGTCCAAACCCACCGATGCAACTCGCGCGGGGTCGCGGAATCGTAGTCGAAGCGCAGTCCCGGTCGGCTAACAATGGTGACCGGGGTGCCGGTCCCGAACCCGTCGATGGAGATGGCGGGAAATGGGCCGTAGACGCTCATCCGGGGCCAGGACTGGTCGGGGTCAGCGACGGTCAACGACGGGGGCGCGCAGTAGCCGCGGAACGTCTCGTCCCGGGCGAAGATTCGGGTCAGCGTCCAGCCCGACGGTAGCGATGTCGGCAGGAGCCGCAGGTCGGCGTCTCGGGGCGGGATGGCTGCGGCGTATCCGTCCCCGCAGTTCAGCTGGCCGTCGTCGGCGATCGCCGGCTCCGACAGCGGCGCGCGAGCCCCATCGGGCAGCAGCGCAGACACGAGCACGGCAAGGACAGCCAGTACCGTTGCGGCCAGGCCGCCCACGACCAGGCCCCGGGGCGAAACACTGCGCGTTTCCCCCGCCGGCGGGCTCGGCTCAAGTGTTGACGGGCGTGGCTCGACTGTCCTTGCCGCCATGTCCACCATCGCGCGGATCGCAACCAGCCGCGCCGCGTCAGCCTCCTCCGTCGCCTCGCCACCTGCTGGGTCGTTGGCCGCCAGCAGATTTAGTACCTGGTCAGATCGCTTCACTGTCGACAACTCCCCGCTCGAGATCGGTTTCGGGATGGGGATCGCCGCCATGACCCCCGCGTGTTCGGCGCCTGTCATGGCGGCACGAAGGCGGCGCCGGGCCCGGTACAGCCGCACGGCCAGGGCACCCCTGCTGCAGCCAAGCGACTCCGCCGCCTCGGTGGGAGTCAACCCGTCCCAGGCGAGCAAGGTGAGCAGCTCGCGGTCGGCGTTGGGCAGCTCCGCCAACGCCGCCAACACCCGGCCCACCGAGTCCGACCCGCCGCCGGCGGTGCCATCCCCGGCATCCGGGTCGGCCGTCAGCCGGGGCGCCTGCATGATCCGCCCGTACAGCGCCTCTCTGCGCCGCCGCGCCCGGCTGACATTCGCGGCGACATTCCTGCAGATGCCAAGCAGCCAAGGCAGCGGGTGACTTGGGGCCTCCGAAAGACGACGCCAGGCGACTACGAACGTCTCCGCCACCACATCGTCCACATCGTCGGGCAGACAACGCCGCCTCGCATACCGCAGCACCGCCGGCGAATGGTCCACCCACAGCCGTTCAAACCGGTCGATCGACGCTTGGTCCATCAGCACCGCTCCCCTTCGCAGGGCAGAGCTCGTCCACCTTGGAGTGTCCGCCACACGACCTGGCATTACCGGCACCGTTGGACTGTGGTGTCTGGCGGGTTAGCCACGTGGCGGATCTACAATTGCCGTCCATGCCCGACAGCATGTGGTCGCTGGCCGACTTCCGCTTCGACGAAGCGATCGAGGCCGCCGACGTGTACCTCGACCGCGGGAGCGGTTCGGAGCTGATGGCGCGGGACGAGGCGATCGCGTTCGCTCATCAGCGGGCGGCCAACCTCGTGGCCTGGTGGCCTTCTACTGCCGATGCGGTTCCTACGTGCATCGTGGCAAAGGTGAGCCTGCCGCTGCGGTGGGAACGGGTTCCGGTCGAGGGCTCACCGCCGCCGATCGACGAGCGGCTCTGGTTCGACGCCGCCTGTGGGAGGCGGGACTTCATCGTCGGCAACGGGAACACGTTTATCGGGCGGATGGCGGCGTGGTGTCCCCATGACGGCGTCGGCTACAACGTCTCGCTCGGAGAGATGGGAGCGATGTCCGACGAGTCTCGCTACTTCGTCGCCGGGTACCTGGCGGGCAGCCAGCCCGGGTATCCGCGGGACGCCGAGGACGAGACCGACGAGGCCGATCTGGTCGCGTGGCGCGCCGCCACAGCCCGGTTCCGGCGCACGGGCCTCTGGTACGGCCGCTGGGGAACGTGCCAAGTGTGCGGATGTGTCCTGCTCCCGGACTCCGCCGCCGACCGGTGCCACGAGCACTCGACCGTCACCTCCGGTTAAGCTCCGCGATCACCGCAGCAGGGACCGGGTCTGCGGTGGCCTTGGCTAGGTCACCGGGAATGGTGGCTGCCACCACCAGGGAGTGTCTTGAAGCTCGATGCGGTCGACCCATTTCACCCACCAGAATCCCCGGCGGTTCGGCGCCACCAGTCGCAGCGGATATCCGTGTCCGCGGCTGAGCGGTTCACCGCCGACAGCTGTGGCCAGAAGCAACGTATCCAGATCGTGGACGGGTAGCCGGATCCAGTACCCGGTCACCGAGTGCACGAGGAGGCTCCGGGCGTGGCCGACGTCGCGGATCAGGTCCAGAACGGGCACGCCGGTCCAGTCCTGATGAGCGAACCAACCAGAGGTGCAGTCCAGCGTGGCCCGCATCGTCACCCGGTCGCGGAGCTCGGTGAGCGCGACATCGTAGCTGCCTGCGCGATCGACCACGGTGAGCCGCCACAAGTTCGGGTCGACTCGTGGCGGCGTGTCGTCCAGCCAGATCGTGTTCGGCATGGCAACCGGATCGAACGACCCACGCTCGTACGACCCGGTGAAGCGACGTCGGGTCCCGGGGAGGCCGGCAACGGTGACGACGCTGGCACTGGTGAGATAGAGACCGGCGGAGGCCAGTCCCAGCGCACCGGTGCGCATGAACACCCGGCGCGACAGGTCGGTTTTGCGTGGTCGGGTCCAGCGCGCCACCAGGTGCCACAAGATCAGCGGTACCAGCGCAAGAGCGACCGCAACGTGCAGCCACATACCGTCGGTGCCCCCGACGCTGCGCAGGACGCCGCTGCTGTATCCGAGCCCAAGCAAGACGGTCGTCACCACGAGCGTCGCCAGCAACAAGGACAACCACCTGGAGCGACGAGCACGGCGCAGACCGGCGCGTACCACCCTGCCCTTCCACGGAACCAGCACAATGACCGCCATCCCGGCGACGCCGTGGGCGATGACGACCCAGCGGCCCCGTTCAGATCCGGTTGCGGTGGCACCCGCCCCCGTCCCGAACGCGGCGATCAGGACGACAAGCAGAGTGAGGTTGGTGATCCGCGCAGACGGTGCCCGCAGCAGCCGCCTTCCCCACCCCGCTCGTACCGGAGCGGGCGACGCTGCGGCCGGCTCTCCAAGACCTGCCATAACTCTTGTTATAGCGTAGGTTACAGCCCATGCCACCCGACGTAACCACCTCGTCAGAACTCCGTGACCGGTTCGTGGCGGCCGGCCTGGACATCCTGCAGTCGGACGGGGCAGCGGAGCTGACGGTGCGCCGCGTGGCCGATGTCGCCGGATCGTCGACCATGGGCATCTACACCTGCTTTGGCGGGCGAGCGGGCATGCTCGATGCGGTCTACGGTCGGGGCTTTGAACTGCTTCGAGACGCGCTCGCGGCTGCGCCGACCGGAAACACACCAGCCCCATCGACCGAACGCATCCTCGCGCTGGCCCGGAACTATCGCGAGTTCGCCCTAGCCAACCCGTCGCTTTACGCGTTGATGTTCGAGCGTCCGCTGCCCGACTTCGACCCCTCGCCGCGATTGCGAGCCCAGGCGCTGGAGATGACCTTCAGATTGCTGGTCGCAGAAGTGGGCGCGGCGGGCGAGCACAACCTGATCGCGATGCCGGATCCCACCCGAGCGGCCTACCTGCTGTGGACCGCCATCCACGGCATGGTCAGCATCGAGCTGACCCACGCGCTTCGAAGCCCGCTGCCCGGCTGGTTCCTTGACAGCCCTGAGGCAGGAGAGCAGGTGCTTGTCGAAGGCGTCGCAAGCCTGCTCGCCGGACTCGAGGTCACAGGCCAGACCCCTTGAGTTGGCACGCGCCGCCCGCCGGAGATCAGGACCACCCAACCCCACCCTTGCGGGCCACGACGGCATACCGGGATGTGGCATGTTGTGATCGTGACCACGACCCGGAGGGATGCCGCCGATGTGCTGGTCATTGGGGCCGGGGTGGTTGGTGCCGCGTGCGCGTATTTCGCCGCCAGGGCCGGCCTCACGGTCACCGTGGTCGACCGCGGATCGGTCGCAGGCGGTACTACCGGTGCGGGTGAGGGCAACCTTCTCGTCTCGGACAAGGAGCCGGGGCCGGAGCTCGACCTCGCGCTGCTGTCCGCTCGGCTTTGGCGGGACCTGGCCGGCGTCGATGCTGATCCCGGTGCCGACGGCGAACCCGAGCCCGGTGCTGGGCTCGCCGAGCGCATCGAGTACGAGCCGAAGGGCGGCTTGGTCGTCGCCGGCAACGCTGACGAGCTGACCCGGCTACACGAGCTGGCCGAGCAGCAACGCGTCCATGGGGTCCAGGCCGAGCCGGTGGCGGCGGATGCTCTGGCCAGATACGAGCCAGACCTGGCCGACGGGCTGGCCGGCGGCGTCTTCTATCCGCAGGACGCGCAGGTCCAGCCGATGCTGGCGGCCGCGCACTTGCTGAAGGCGGCCCGTGACCAGTACCGGGTCGAGGTCCGCACCACGGCGGCGGTGGTCGCGGTTCGGCAGGACGCGGCCGGTCGGGTGCACGCGATCCGCCTCGCCGACGGCACCGAAGTGGCCGCCGGTGCGGTGGTGAACGCCGCGGGCACCTGGGCCGGCGACGTCGCGGCTCTCGCCGGGGTCGACCTGCCGATCCAGCCGCGGCGCGGCTTCATTCTGGTCACCGAGCCGCTACCGCCGAGGATCAGGCACAAGGTCTACACCGCCGGCTACATGGCGGACGTCGCCAGCGACGCTGCCGTACTGGAGACGTCGGCAGTGGTCGAGGGCACCAGGTCGGGTCCGATTCTCATCGGTGCGAGCCGGGAGCGGGTCGGATTCGACCGGACCCTGTCGCTACCGGTGCTCGGACGGCTGGCCGCCCAGGCGGCCCGGCTCTTCCCGTTCCTCGCCGAGGTCGCCGTCATCCGCGCCTACTCCGGATTCCGCCCGTACTGCCCCGACCACCTGCCGGTGATCGGCGCGGATCCGCGCGCGCCCGGCCTCTACCACGCCTGCGGTCACGAGGGCGCCGGGATCGGACTGGCCGCGGCGACCGGACACCTCCTCGCCCAGCTGCTGACCGGAGCCCAGATCGACCTCGATCTGACTCCGTTGCGGCCCGAGCGATTCGAGGCGGCAACGGCATGAGCTTTGAGATCACAGTCGACGGCCGACCCCTGCCGGTCGAGCCCGGGCAGACCATTGCCGCGGTGCTGCTCACCGGCGGCATGCCAGCCTGGCGCCGGACCCGGGTCGGCGACGCACCGCGCGGGCTGTTCTGCGGGATCGGCGTCTGCTTCGACTGCCTGGTCATGGTGAACGGCCGACGATCCGTTCGCGCCTGCGTGATCGAGGCCCGGCCGGGGGACGTGGTGAGCACCGATATGGGCACCGGCAGCGGAGCAGGGGACCGGTGACCAGCTACGACCTCGCGGTCGTCGGAGCCGGACCGGCTGGTCTGGCCGCCGCCACGACGGCCGCTGGCGCCGGCTTGCGGGTGGTGCTCATCGACGCGGCCGGCCGACCGG
>JAKEEW010000092.1 GCA_022616375.1 Sporichthyaceae bacterium | reverse complement strand
GGGGCTCCGGGACCCGTCACGGAACGATGTTCGTCAGCCGTCCAGGTCCACGAGGAAGCTGCCCGGCAGTGACACTGCGCCGGGGCCCGGCAGGTTGGCGGAGGCGTCCACCAGGCCGTTGCCGGTGGCGGCGATGCAGAACACCGACGCCAGCGTCGCGGTGGCCGGCGTCCCCGGCGTGATCGTTCCCGCCGGCACGCCGTTCTCGGTGATCGTGCGGCAGGCCGTGCTGCCGAAGCAGCCCACCTGCGCCGGGCCCTGGTCAGGGCAGAACAGACCGTCTGCATCGGTGTCGCTGGCCGTGCCGGTGGTGAGCGGCGAGAGGTTCACGTTGATCGGGCCGACGTGCGAGCCGTCGAGGCAGAAAGAGCCGCCCGGTTCGCACGTGCAGGGCTGGTCGCCGGCGGGGCCGCAGTTGCTGGCGGGGGAGCTACCGCCCGTCAGGCAGTCACGGGTCAGACCGTCGGAGTTCGTCGAGGTGCAAGCCATGCCCGCACGCGGCCCGCGGTCGCAGGTGCCCGTCCCGGGGCTGCCCGGCGAGCCGCTCCCGGAGCAGACCGGGCAGGGCTGCGCCAGGTTGCCGGTGAGGTAGACGTCGGACACCAGCGGCACGTTGGTGCTCGAGGTGCCGGTGGCGAGGTTGAGCGTGCCAGTGGCGGGCGCCTGCCAGGTGTTCAGCACGCAGGTGGTGATGGTGGGGATGGTGGGGTTCGGGATCGGCAGCGGCGTGCCGAAGTTGCAGCCGGTGTCGGTGCAGTCGGGGCCGGCTGTATTGACGGGCGGGTTGCTCGACGTCGGGCCGATCGTGCAGGTCGAGCCCAGGCAGACGATCGCGAACCGACTGGTCGAGCCGTCCGGCGTGGGGCCCTCGGGCACGATGGACTGGCCGCCGCCGATGTTGAGGCCGCCGCAGGTGAGGTTCTTGAGCACCACGGCGGAGCTGTCCTGTGTGTTGCCACAGGTGCCGCCGGCAGCGGACAACGCAAAGTCGAGGGTGCCGGTCATTGCGTCCGGGCATTGCGAGAAGTCGATCGTGCAGTCCTCCGTGCAGAGGAGGATGCCGCCGGTCGCCGACGACGGACAGAAAAGACCGCCGAAATCGTCGCCGTCGCAGTCCTCGCTCGCCTGGTGCTTCACGCCGTCGCCACAGATCGGCATGGTGGTGGTGGTCGTCGAGGTCGTGGTCGTCATGGTGGTGCTCGAGGTGGAGGAGGTCGTCGTCGTCGACGTCGCACACTCGATCTCCCGGACGACGAACTGGCCCGGCAGGGACACGGCGCCCGGGCCGGGAAGGTTGGCCGACGCGTCGACCAGTCCGTTGCCCGTGGCTGCGATGCAGAACACCGACGCCAGCGTCGCGTCCGCCGGGACCTCCGGCGTGATCGGTCCCGCGGGCGAGCCGGTCTCCGTGATGGTCCTGCACGCTTGGTCGCCGAAGCAGCCGACCTGCGCCGCGCCTTGGCCAGGGCAGAACAGACCGCCCGCGTCGCTGGCGGTGGCCGTGCCGGTGGTGAGGGGCGAGAGGTCGACCTTGATCGGTCCGACGTGTGCCCCGTCGCAGCAGCCGCCGCCGCCCGGCGCGCAGGTGAATGGTGGCGTGCCCGGGGTGCCCGGGGGACAGGGGTCGGCCCCGCCCGTCGGGCAGTCGCGCGTCAGCCCCGCCGAGTTCGTGCTCGTGCAAGGCAGACCCCTGCGCGGTCCGCGGTCACAGGTGCCGGTCCCGGGGCTGTCCGGCGAGCCGCCGGCGGAACACACCGGGCACGGCTGGGC
>JAKEEW010000091.1 GCA_022616375.1 Sporichthyaceae bacterium | reverse complement strand
CTACGCCATCTGGGGCACTAGCCGCTACCTCAACGTCGGGACCGAGTCCTCGGTGGCGATCCTGGTTGCCGCGTCGCTGGCTCCGCTGGCCGAGCACGAGCCGGCCAGGTACGTGAACCTGGCGGCGCTGCTCGCCTTGCTCACCGGAACCGTGCTGCTGGTCGGGTGGGTGCTGCGCCTCGGCGTAGTGACCAGGCTGCTCTCGCTGCCGGTGCTGACCGGGTATCTGGCCGGCTCCGCGGTCGTGATCGCGCTCAACCAGCTGCCCAAGATGTTCGGAATCCCGGTCGACACGGCGCGGCATCCGTACGTCGTCGGCGGCATCGTCGAAGGCATCGGCGGCACGAACGGCTGGGCCCTGGCGCTGACCGCGGGGACGATCGCGGCCATGCTCGGCCTGGGCCGGATCTCCCGCGGGATACCGGCCGGATTCGTCGCGATCGCGCTGGCGACCGCGGCGGTGGCCGCCGCCGGGCTCAACGGCGAGGTCGACACGGTCGGGGAGATACCGGCCGGACTTCCGCATCCGGGGCTGCCGGGCTTCAGGCTGGCCGACGTGCTCGACCTGCTGCTGCCGGCGGCCAGCATCGCGCTGCTGGTCTTCTCCGGCGGGGTCCTGACCGCGCAGGCGCTGGCCGCCGAGGACGGGGAGGACCTGGACGCCAACCGGCAGTTCGTCGGGCTCGGCGCCGGCAACCTCGCGGCGGGCCTGATCGGTGGGTTCCCGGCGGCCGGCAGCCAGTCCCGTAGCTTCGCCGCCGCCTCGTCCGGCGCCGGTTCCCAGCGGGCCGGCCTGGTCTGCGCCGGGCTGCTTGTGCTGACCCTGGTTGTCCTCACCCCGCTGTTCCGCGACGTGCCCGACGCCGCGCTGGGCGCGGTCGTGCTGCTGACCGCGGCGAGACTGGTCGACCTGGCCACGATGCGCAAGCTGTGGCGGATCCGCCGGGCCGACTTCTTGCTGATGGTCATCACGTTCACCGGGGTGCTGGTCTTCGGCGTGCTCGGCGGGATCGTGGTCGGGGTCATGACCTCCCTCGCCGAGATCGTCCGGCGCACCATCCAGCCCCGCACGGCCGTGCTTGGGCTGGTGGGTGGGCGGGAGACCTGGCGGGACACCACGGTGCACGACACCGAGACCCTGCCCGGACTGATCGTGTACCGGTTCGACGCACCGGTCTTCTTCGGCAACGCCGATCTGTTGCGCGACGAGGTGCGCCAGCTCGTGGCCTCCGCCCGGCCGGTGGTGACCCATGTGCTCATCAACGCCGAGGCGATCACGGATCTGGACACCACCGGGGCCGGCGTGCTCAGCCGGCTGCTCACCGACCTTCGGGCCCAGCAGGTGCGGCTGTGGCTGGCCAGGGTGCGCTATCCGGTGCTGGACATGATGCGGCAAACCGGATTCCTTGGCGACCTGGGGGAGCAGGCCGTGTTCGACGAGATCGCGCCGGCGGTCGAGGCGTTCCGCCGTGACGCCGGCGGCGCGCCGCATTGAGTCGCGTTCGCCGTCATCAAGCTATTCGCCGGACGGGGTAGCCGTGGGCATCCGACCGTCACCACGAGGCCGCTGCCTGATCCGGTAAGCCCCGGCTCACCCTTGCCCTGGACACTGGTATGGCGCCGGAGTCATCATCGGCAGCAACGACGTGCACGGGGGTGCAGATGAGTCTCGATCCGGACTCAACCACTCCGCAGGACCAGCCCGCGGCCGCCCAGGGCCCGTGGGCGAGTCCGACCGTGCCGCCGGCCCGACCGGAGCCGCCGGATTCGGCCGAGCCATCGGTCGGACCCGAGCCGCCGGACTCGGCCGGGCCGCAGCTTGGACCCGAGCCCCCGGACCCGTCCGACCCGGACCGCCTCGATCTGCGCATCGGCGCCTTGCTGCTCCATATGGCCGCATTGTTCGGATGGTTCGTCATCCTTGTGTTGACCATTGGTGACGTCCGCAGCGGCGACAGCGGATTCGCGTTCTTCCTCGACGGTTGGGGAGCACTGCTGCTGTATCTGGCCGGCGTGCTCGGCTACTTCTACGCCTTCGAGGTCACCAACGGACAGGGCATCGGCAAGCTCCTGGTCGGCCTTCGGGCGTGCGATCCGACGGAAGTCAGCCGTCGGCTGGCGCGATCGCCACGCGAACGGTGTTGCGGCTCGTCGACTGGCTACCGGTGCTGTATCTGGTCGGGTTCATCACCGTACTGGCCACCGGACGCCGCCAGCAGCGGCTCGGCGACCTGGCGGCCGGGACCGCCGTGCTGCGGACCGCGCCGTCCCGTCACCGGCGCCGCATCGCCTGGGGTCTGGCTACGGCACTGGTCCTGCTGATCCTCTTTGCCGCACAGCGGGTGTCGGCCGAGTACCAGGATCCGGGCTCCTACCGCGATCACGGAGTGTCGTTCGACTTCCCGACTACGTGGCAACGAGGTGTGACCCAGGAAGCGGAGGCGTCCGCGGGCAACGAGGACGTGCAGTGGAGCACGGCTGTCGGCCCCGCTGGGTCGGCCGGAGGTGTGGACGCGGTCCTGATCTTCACCTACCGGCTGAACCTCCCGGTGACACCCGAGGTCATGGACGCGGCCGAGGCCGAGTTCACCTCGCTGCTCGGGCAACTGGCCGATCAGGTCGACGGGAGCGTCACGGCCGGGCCGCAGCGCTTCAGCACGCCGCAGGAACTGCCTGGGCTCCGATACGAGATGGCTGGCACCATCGACGGGGTCCGGTACGAAAGCTCGCTAATCCTGATCTTCGATGGCACGACCGAGTACTTCATCAACTGTCAGTACACGGCGAGCCTGGCTGCCGAGATCCAGCGCGGGTGCGAGCAGGTCGTCAGCTCGCTCCGAGTGGACTAGTCGGGCCCACGCACACGAGCGGCAGCATCGGCAGGTCGGCGATCGCGTCGACCTCGTCGGCCATCGCGGCACTGAGTCGCAACAACAGGTCGCCGATCTGGTGATCGGCCCACCGGTGCCCGGCGATGACGTCGATGGCCTCGAACAGCGGGCCGGACAGAGCATCGCGGGTTGCCTGATAACCGGCCAGCGCATCCGGCTCGGTTGCCTCGCCCGCGACGACCGCGATGATGGCTCCGGCAAGCAGCTCGGCATCGCGCAGCGCGTCGGTCAACCCGTGCGCGCTGAGCGGATCCTTGAAGTAGCCGGCGTCGCCGACCAGCGCCCAGCCCGGACCCCAGGACCGGCGGACATACCCACCCAGCCCGGTGAACGTCCGCATCGGTGGCGGCGGCGCCACGGCGAGCCGCGCCGCGAGGTCGGGATCCGACTCCGCGAGGATCGGCAGCAGCGGCCCTACTCCGCCGCGGCCGATCCGGCGAGGAACCGCACTCGCAAACACGCACGCGAGGCCGTCGTTGGTCGGGATCACCCCGGACGCCGCGTTGGGCCGGAAGTTCCACTCGTACCCGTTGACACCAAGGTCCGGCCAGTAGCCGTAGGTGGTCGCACTGGCGCCGGCACCGGTCCGTTCGACTCGCGCGCCGACCCGGTCGGCCACCGTGGAGCGGATCCCGTCCGCCCCGACCACGATGCGGGCCCGCGCCCGAAACTCGGCGCCGGCTCGGGTGCGGCCGACGACACCGGTGACGGTGCCGCGCGCGTCCCGCTCGACGTCGGCGACCGCAATGCCGAACCGGACCTCCGCCCCAGCTACCACCGCCGCATCCACCAGGATCGGGTCGAGGACGGTTCGTCGCGGCGCGTACAGCGCATCCACTCCGTGCGACGGCTTGATCGGGACCGGGATGATCTGACCGGCGTAGCGGAACGTGGCCAGCCGGACCGGCGGTGTCCCGGCCGCGACGACTCCGTCCAGCACTCCCCAGCGATGCAACTGCAGGACTCCACCCCGCATCAGGGCGTGGGTGGACAAGGTGTCGGTGCCGTAGCTGCCCCGGTCTACCAGCAGCACCCGCAGGCCGGACCTGGCTAGCAGATATGCGGTGGCCGCGCCCGCCGCGCGGGCGCCGACCACCACCGCGTCAACGCTCGTCATCCCGCGTCGACCTCGATCGACACCGGCACTCCGTTGGTCAGCACGTCGTACACCGCCGAGCGCCGCCGGGACTGCTCCACCACCGCCCGCAGCTTGTCCGGGTCGTCGCCGCGCAGGGTGAAGCCGACCTTGATCTGCTCGAAGCCGTTGCGGACCTCGCTGGACAGTCCGAGGATTCCGAGCAGGTCGATGTCGCCCTCGACCGTGGCGGTGGCCTCGGTGAGGTTCACCCCACGCGCCGCGGCGATGTTGGCCAGCCCGGACGCCAGGCACGCGGCAAGCGCGTGCAGCAGGTACTCCACCGGGGTTGGCCCGTTGTCCTCGCCGACCAGTACTGCCGGGTGGTCGGCGTGGTAGGTCCAGGCGGCCTTGTGCGTGATGTCCTGCTTGGCGCCGTAGAAGTCGTGGATCGTCGACTCGTTGTGGGTGCCGCTGACCCATCGGTTGGTGGCCCGGAACCGGAACTTCGCCAGCTCCGGATCGTCCCGGACGGCGTCGATCGTGGCGAAGAGGGTGGCGATATCGACGCCGTTGTGGTTGACGGTCGTGGTCATGACTGCTCCTCCGAGTCGTGGTGGTCCGTGCCGCCGGTGCGGCGTTTTGACGGTGCCGCCGGCTGGCCGGCGGCACATCCGTGACCACCACCGATTCGGCTACGGAGAACTGGCGCGGAGGACTACGGATGAGGTCGCCGGCAGGCAGACTGATCGCGTGACGACTCTCGGCACTGCGGTGACCGCACGCGAGGCGGAGGTCCTGGCGCTCCTCGGCCGGCATCTGACGAACGCGGAGATCGCCCAGACGCTGTTCATCTCGGTGCGCACTGTGGAGAGCCACGTCGCCGCGCTCCTGCGCAAACACCAGGTGCCCGACCGGCGCAGCCTGGCGCGATTGGCGGCCACGGCGAGCGCGCCGGTCCGCGGCGCCCTGCCGGTGCCGGTGACCCCGTTCCTCGGCCGGGCGTCCGAGCGCGCGGAGCTTTCGGCGGCTCTGGCCGGCCATCGCCTGGTCACCGCGGTTGGCCCGGGCGGGATCGGCAAGACCCGGCTGGCGATCAGCGTGGCCTCCGACTTCGCCGCCCAGCGCCGCGACGGGGTGTGGTTCGTCGATCTGGTGCGGGTGACCGATCCCGCCGCGGTCGTGCCGGCCCTGGCCGAAGCGGTGCACGTGGCCGAGCAGCGAGCGGCCTCGGCGGAGGCGGCGGTGGTTGCTTCGCTGGCCCGGCGCGACGGGCTCCTCGTGCTGGACAACTGCGAGCACCTGCTCGACGGGGTCCGCGACTGCATCGACCTGGTCGTCGCGGGCTGCCCCGGTGTCACCGTGCTGGCCACGAGCCGGACCCGACTGATGCTTCCGTACGAGCGGGTGTATCCGGTCCCTGGACTGTCGGTGATCGGGAACGGCGGGGGCGATGCCGTCGCCCTGTTCCTGGCCCGGGTGGTCGAGGCGACGGGCGAGCCCACCCCGCCGGACACCGGCCGCGTGGCCGAGCTGTGCGTGGCCCTGGACGGCATCGCGCTGGCTATCGAGCTGGCCGCGTCCCGCTACCCGACGCTGGGCCTGGACGGGCTGGAAGCCGGGTTAGGTGAGCAACTACGCTTCCTCGCCGTCGGTGGCCGCCCGATCGACCGGCACCGCTCACTGCGCGACACGATCAGCTGGAGCTACGACCTGCTGCCGCGCGACGACCAGGCGTTGCTCCGCGGCGTCGCCGTATTCGCGTCCTGGTTCGACGTCGCCTCCGCCCGTGCCGTCGCCGCACCGGCGCGCAGCGACGCGCAGGTCGCGGACGGGCTGGCCCGCCTCGCCGACCACAGCCTGCTCGTGGTGGACCGCGGCGAGCCGACTCGCTACCGGGCGTTGGAGACGATCCGGCAGTACGGCGAGGAACAGCTCCACGCGTCTGGCGAACTCGCCGTGGCACAGGCCCAGCACGATGCCTGGTGCCGCGCTGTCCTCATCGAGCTGGCGGCCGCACCGCCCGACGACGTCTGGTGCGGCCGGTTCGACCGGGTCGTCGACGACATCCGGGCCGCACTGCTGCGAGCCGCTGCCGATGCCGACCGGGCGGCGCCGGCGGCGGAACTTGCCGGCACACTGGCCGGGCAGTTGTGGCTACGGGGACGGCTGACCGAGTCGCAGCGCCGCTACGAGCAGGCTGCCGAGCTCAGCCCGGTCCCGGCCGACCGGGTGGACTACCTGCGGATGGCCGCCGGCGCCGCCGACACCCGTTTCACCGGCGTTGACGTGCTGCGGTTGCTTCGGCAGGCGGCCGATATGGCGGTCTCCGGAGGTGATCGCGGCGGCGCCGCTCGCGACCTCGCCTGTATGTCCCAGTTCATCACCCGGTCACCCGGGATCATGGCGGAGGCGCGGACCGACGAGGAGGCGGCAAATCTGCTGGCGGAGGCCAGGGCCGTCTCGGACGGCTCGCCTCGGGCCGAGGCGGCGATCGCCGTGGCGGAGGCGTTCGGCGACTACCGCGACCTCACGGTGGAACGCGCGGAAGCGGCCAGTGCGCTGGCTCGGCAGGCCGGCGACCACGCGACCGAGGACGCTTCGCTGGATCTGCTGACCGCCCTCCACCTCAGGCTCGACGATCTCCCGGCCGCGGTGGACACGGTCCGGCGCCGGGACGTCGTGGTCGCGTTCCTCACCATGGAGGCGGTCAACGGGTTCGAGCTGAGCGACCACCACCTGTACGGATCCGAGGTCCTGCTCGCGGCCGGCGACTTACCCGGCGCCGCCGACTACGCCGACCGACTGGCGCGCCTGCCCTTCACCCGGGACGAGGACTACCTCGGTCTTGCCCGGTGGCTCAAGGTGAACGCGTTCGCCGGCCACTTCGACGCCGCGGTCCGCGACGGCGAGCGGTTCCGAGTCGCCTGGGAGCGGGCCGGGCGGCCGGTCGTACCGAATCTGGCGCAATGCTCGTACGCGGTGGCGATGGTGCACGGCATGCTTGGCGACGATCCGGCCCGCGCGGAATGGCGGCAGCTCACCGACGACCTCATCGGTCCACAGTTCAGCCCTTCCCGGATCGCCTGGTCGACGACCTACGACCTCCTGGTGGCCCTGCATCGAGGAGACCTGGGTGTGGCCCTGGAGCACGCCTCGCTCGACCTGGATGACTCGGAGGCGTGGTGGCACGCCGGGATGAGGCTCTACCGGCCTTGGTACGCCGGCGCCTGGGCCGAAGCCGCCGTGCTCACCGGGAGTGCCGACGCTGCGGCACGAGTCGAGCGAGCGCGGCACGCCGCGCGGCACAACCCGATCGCGTCCGCCATGGTGGAGCGTGCGGTCGCCATGCTGGCGCGCGACCGGACTGCCGTGGAGCGCCTGGCTGCGACGTTCGAGGCGCTGAGCTGCCCCTACCAGCAGACCCGCACGCACGCGCTCGCTGCCATGATCAACCCTTCCCGACCCGATAGGTGAGCTCTACGATCTGGCCGTCCTGCACCACGCCGGCCAGGCGCACCTGGGACGAGAGCAGCCGGCGGGGCAGTAGCGGCGCTCCGCCGCCGAGGAAGACCGGGGTAACCCCCATGATGATCTCGTCGAGCAGGCCCTGGTCCGCGAAGGCTCCAGCTCGCCGCCGCCGACCAGCCAGACGTTCGCGCCACCGGCCGCAGTGATCATGCCGGTGTGCACCGGGCCCACGTCGCCGGACACGAATCTCAGGTTCGCGCCGGGGATGGCCGGCAGGTCGCGGTGGCTGAACACCCAGCAGGGAGTGTCTCCGTAGTAGGCCTGCCAGGCATCCGGCCGTTCCAGCAGCCGATCATGGCCGAGCACCCACTCGTATGTGGTGGCACCCATGCACATCGCGCCGACTCCGCCAAAGAACGTGGTGAACCGGTCGGGTCCGCTGCGGTCCACCTCGAACAGCCAGTCAAGCGAGTTGTCCGGGTCAGCGATGAAGCCGTCGGCGCTGGTCGCGGTGTAGTACTGCGTTTTGGTCACCTGCCCACCCTGTCATGCGGGCCGGTTGACCTTGTCGATCGGCGCTGACCCCACCGAGGCATCGAGCGGCTCGACCGATCTGGTGGTGGTGGAAGATCACAAATGCGCCCCCGGCAGGGCGCGCAAAGCATCCCCCACACGGCGCTACCTGCGGCACGACCGATTCGCTGATCATCGAGCACCGGGAGGTGCTGCCAGTCAAGACGGAGCCGAAGCCAGGTCGGTAGGCATCCTCAACTGCCGAGAGTCGGACGGCGTCATCGGCCGCTGGGATCCAAGACCCAGCCACTCGAAGCAAGTGCCTGCCCCCTTCCGCACAGGCGTTCACCGGCAAGCGCGTCATTCCGCCCAGAATGGTGCAAGCGACAACATCCGGATCTACCGCGATCCGGGTTGTCATCTGAGTGCATCGCCGGGTGGCAGGCGCCGTGGCAGGCCAGCTCCTCGCTGAGCTGCTGTACGCCCCCAGCGCGAGACGCACTCGCTGTGTGAGAAGGGTCTGTTCAACGGCCGCTGGGAAATCACCTGAGTGCACTGGTCGCGGTGAATAAAGTCCTCGCAACCGAGGCCTTAGAACGTGTTTGAGATCTTGGTGTGTCGGTCCGCGAGTTGGCGGCTGTCGGCTGCCACCGTTGGATCATGTCGTTACGGACGCATAGGTATCCGTCCG